>JAFOXR010000085.1 GCA_017391675.1 Muribaculaceae bacterium | reverse complement strand
TACAAAACATAGACATTCCTAATAGTGTAACGAAAATTGGGGTTTATGCTTTTAGCGGCTGTACATCATTACAAAACATAGATATTCCTAATAGTGTAACGGAAATTGGTAGTGGTGCTTTTAGAGACTGTACATCATTAGAAAACATAGATATTCCTAATAGTGTAACGAAAATTGGGGGTTATGCTTTTAGAGGCTGTACATCATTACAAAGCATAGATATTCCTAATAGTGTAACGGGAATTGGGTATGGTGCTTTTAGTGGCTGTACATCATTAGAAAGCATTGACATTCCTAATAGTGTAACGGAAATTGGGGGTTATGCTTTTAGCTACTGTTCATCATTACGAAGCATAGACATTCCTAATAGTGTAACGAAAATTGGGGATAATGCTTTTAGCGGTTGTACATCATTACAAAACATAGATATTCCCAATAGTGTAACGGAAATAGTGGGGTGGGCTTTTGTTGGCTGTTCATCTCTGCAAAGCATTTTTGTAGCAAAAGATAACACTTCATTTCGATCAGTTGACGGTGTACTATATAACATAAATCTAACAGAAATAATTCGCGTGCCTCAAAATTGCCAAATGTCTTCATTCACTATCCCTAATAGTGTAACAAAAATTGGTAATGGTGCTTTTTATGGTTGTACATCATTACAAAGCATAGACATTCCTAATAGTGTAACGGAAATTGGGGATGATGCTTTTTTCGGCTGTACATCATTAGAAAGCATTGACATTCCTAATAGTGTAACGGAAATTGGATGGATTGATTTTTGGGGCTGTACATCATTACAAAGCATAGTTTATGAAGTGTGAAGATCTTGATAAAGTAGATATAGGCGTTTCTTCTTTTGATAGTGTTTCTTTTGACGATTGTATTTTACATGTGCCTTCGGGAACGAGGTGGGCTTATCGTCATCATCCGGTTTTTAGCAAGTTTAAGAATATTGTTACCGAAAAATATGAGTAACTATATACAACAAGAGGATGCCTTCATTTTGAGACATCCTCTTTGTTATTTAGATTATGTGATGTGTGATTTTCACATCAAGTTGTAAGGGAGTTTGCTTAGCATTTCTCCAAACTTGTTGGCTCCGTCTTGTAGCGGTTTGGAAAGCATAGGACGAATAAACGGATTGAGTTCAACTCCTAGCTCGGCCAGTGCTTGAGTCTCGTTGTCGCCAGTCTTCTCTAGCGAGATGACCACTTGCAACGGAACTGGAGATTGAGCAGCTGCAAATACTACTCTTGTAGGCTCAACGCGCTCTACGATGTTAAGCTTTATTTCACCCACAGGATCGGCATTGATGGTGATGCTGTCTTTCTCGAATGTCGCCTTGCCCATCTTGCTTTTAGCTTCTTCGGGCATATTTTCTACAATGGCGTTGAACGATTCAGGATTAGACAACTTTGCGTAAATCTGCTCGATGCTGCAGTTTATACTTACAACTTCGCTTTTAAAAATATCCATATCGATTATTCTGCGTTGCTATCGTTGTTTGGTACCCAGTTTGCTGGATCTTTGCGCCATTGTTCAAGGGCAGCGATATCCGATTCCTTGATATAGTTGGTCTTGACAGCAGCTTCAAGCATAGTTGAGTAGTTGCCTATAGTTACAAGCTTTACATTAGCTTCTTCAAACTTTTCGGTAGCAAGTGGGAACTGGTAAGTGAAGATTGCAGCCATACCGATAACTTCACAACCTGCATTACGGATAGCTTGAACAGCCTTTAAGCTGCTACCGCCTGTAGAAACAAGGTCCTCGATAACCACTACTTTCTGACCTGGCTTAAGGTTACCTTCGATAAGGTTTTCAAGACCATGATCCTTTGGGCTTGAACGAACATATGCGTAAGGCAGGCCTAGGTTGTCGGCTACTAGAGCACCTTGTGCGATAGCTCCTGTTGCAACGCCTGCGATAGCTTCTACTTCAGGGAATTGTTCTGCCACGATGCGGCAAAGTTCAATCTTGATAAAGTTGCGCACATCAGGGTAAGAAAGAGTGACGCGGTTGTCGCAGTATATAGGAGAATTCCAGCCAGAAGACCACACGAAAGGATTGTCTGGTTGTAACTTTATCGCATTGATACGCAATAATTTTTCAGCTAATAGATGTTCTTGCTTGTTCATTGTATCTAAGTTTTAGAGTTGTTCGTAAAATGTTCTACAAAGATAATGTAATTTTGCATTAAAAACGGAAAATATTGAACTCTTTTGTTTGTAACATTTCAATATTCTTGAATTTAGTGATGAAGAAAAGAGTTTTTGTAATTAAAATTTAACCCCTTTAAAATCCATTTAATAAGAGTACGGAGAATTTATTGGAGCTATCGGGTGGAGCGTTATTGGTACTTGGAATAATGGAGGACTTGTTTACAGGTATTCATTTCTACAATGTGTTGAACAAGAGATGAGCAGACGGACAGAATTTGTTATATGCATCTTTTATGCGAGATCTGTTATACATGCAAGTCTCAAATGGTGAAGTTAGTTTGTGCACCTATAAATTTTCAAAAAATACAATTGGCAAATTTGCCAATTCAAATAAAAAGAGATATCTTTGTTGTCATAAATTATTTAAAGTGGAAGCAGCACTTAAAATGCGACATAATTATGAAAACTACAATAGCAGAAGTAAACGAAGATGGCTCTATTATTACAATAATAGCTCAAGATGGAGAAGTGATAAAATTACGCCCATTTCTACCAATCAAAAATGAAGAAAAGTATTATATAGAAGAATGTTTTGCATATTCTTTCCAAAAGAACTATTCTCAAGATAGGGGAGATATGGTTTATAGGGTGTTATGTGATATGTTCTCAGTATGCAATTTCACTTATGATTTAAGTGAGAAAGAAATTGAACGAAAAAGAATAGGACAAAAAATAAAAGAAATACGACAACAAAAGAATTATGAAGCAAAATATGTTGCTAAGATGGCAGGAATAGATGCTGCTAATTTATGTAGGATAGAACAAGGTAAATATTCTGTTGGTTTTGATGTTTTGTATAGAATAGCCGAAGTCTTAGGCTTGAGAATTGATTTAGTTGAAAATGGAAAATAAATATGGCAGAACTCAGTGAAGTTGAATTAAAAATATATGAAATGTTTAAGCCTATATGTCGTGAAATAGATATTGATAATATAGGATTAAAAAAGGAATTTAGAAGAAAAGTTTTGAGTGCGAGCCGTTTTCCATTAGGTGCTGTTCGGTTAGTTAATAAAACAGATAAATATAAGATCTATTTGTCGTATTTTGCGAGAAAAAGGGGAGACCATAATAGACCTAATATTGCTAGGTTTGGGATATTTGAGACAAAATATGGGAAGTATGCTATAATATGGACTTATCCATCTTTCTATACGATATTTAAGCCACATATGTTTGATAGATATGAAGAGCGAATGTTAAAGAATAATAAATTTGATAGGGAACATTTAATTATCAAATATATAACAAGTGAAAGTGGGCATATAGTGTTAAAAATGAATGATAAAATAGAAGAAGTTTATCATTGTTTTGAAGGACATTATGATAAAGAAGGATTAAATTATGTGGCAGCTAATAATATTGGGTATTTATTTGGAGATATACATGATGACGGAAGATTGTCTATAATAAGAACGATAATAACTGAAGATATGTTGTCTGAAAATCAAAGGAAATTGTTTCCTAGAATTAAAGATGTTTATAATAATCAACAAAATTCGTTTTATGAGAGTTTGTCAAATAACGACATTAAACCGATTAGGTATATTGAATAATATTAAGATAGTAATAAAAAAATCCCCTCTAAGGGGGATTTTAGTAATGTATTTATTATTGGTTAAGATTTATGCCAGTGCATCAAGATTTTGCTTGTTAAGCAGTTGCTTGCCTTCTGGTGTATACATATAGGCGATGCGGTCGGCGTAAGCCTTCTCGATTTTTCCACGAACCATTTTCATTGTGCTGTTGATCATTTGATTCTGTTCCGAGAATGGTTCAGCAAGAACAGCGAAGCAGGTTGGTAACCAGCGGTCAGGGAACATGGTTTCGTGCTCGCCGCCTTTCTTGAACATGTTCACATCGGCTTCAATCATCTTCAATGCTGCAGTGCGTCCTTCTTCGGTATCAAGAGACAGCCCTTTCTCTTTAAGTTCGCGTTTCAAGAAGTCCTTGTTTGGAACAATCACAGCAGTAGTGTAGGTTGACTGATTGTTGTAGAGCATTACTTGGTCGATAGAAGGAGCTAGTTGAACAAGAGCTTCTTCAATGCCTTCAGGACTGTACTTTTCGCCGTCGCTAGAGATTAGCAGACTCTTGAAACGCCCCTTTACATATAGCAACCCTTCCTTAGTCATATATCCAAGGTCGCCAGTGTAAAGGTATCCGTCCTTGATGGTGTCGGCTGTAGATTCAGGGTTTTTCCAGTATCCTGCCATAACATTTTCGCCCTTAATCACGATTTCTCCCATTTCGCCTAGAGGAAGTTCCTTGCCGTTGTCGTCGCAAATCTTCAATTCGATAGGCTTCACAAGCTTTCCGCTTGAGCCGAAACGGTACTTCTCTGGACCGTTAGATGAAATTACAGGAGTGGCTTCCGATAGTCCATAGCCTTGATACATAGGCATGCCCACGCCCACATAGAACTTCTGCAAGTCCTTGTCAAGCAATGCGCCACCTCCAATGAAGAAGCGCAACTCTCCGCCGAAGTTCTGTTTTACCTTAGAGAAAATCAAGCTGTCAAACAATGACACAAGAGGTTTCAGCAACAAGCGGAATCCCTTGAAGTCAAGGTTGCTGTCGCCGTAATATGTCTGCTTCACTTTAAGACCGAAGTTAAAAAGTTTCTCTGTGGTCTTGCCTTTTGCCCTGATAGCCTGTTCGATATTTTTCTTGAAAGTCTTGGCTAGAGCAGGAACACTCAAGATGAAGTGTGGCTTCACTTCCTTGATGTTCTGGGGAATGTTCTTCAGAGTTTCAAGAGGAGTGCGTCCCACTTGCACTGTAGCAGCAGTTGCACCTTGTGCCATCATGATATAGAATCCTACAACATGGGCAAAACAGTGGTCAAGCGGAAGAATGATGAGTGTGCGCCATGTCTCGTCGATGTCGACAAGAGTGAGCGACTGCTCAACATTAGCAGTGTAGTTGCGGTGTGTAAGCACAACGCCCTTAGGATCGGCTGTAGTACCGCTGGTGTAGGTAATTGTAGCGTAGTCGTCGTTCTGGATAGATTGTGCTACGCTCAAGAATTCTTCCATTGTGTGTGAAGCCATGAATTCGTCACCCATCTTCAGTACTTCTTCAAGGCCTATTTCCTTGTCTTCGTAGGTTTCCTGCTTGTCAAATACGATTATTTGTTTCAACTCAGGCAATTTGCTCTTGATTGCACGGATTTTCTTCAATTGATAACCCGAAACCATGATGAATTTTACATCGCCATGGATAAGGCGGAACATCAAGTCGTTGCGTTCTTCAAGCTTGATAGATAGCGGAACATTTACTGCTCCGGCATAGAACATGGCAAGTTCGCCTACAATCCACATATTGCGGCCTTCGCTCAATAGAGCCATGTTGTCGCCTTTCTTCACTCCAAGAGCTTGAAGCCCTGCACCTAAACGATAAACCTGTTCCTTTACCTGTGTATAGGTAGTTGGTTCAAACTGTTTTCCTGTCTTTTCTAGAAGGAATGTATTATTTGGGTAGCGTTTTACCGATGCCTCAAATAAATCAATAATAGTTTTCTTCATATTAAATATATGTGATAATATCTCTCTGTTTGGGTGCAAAGATACAGAAAACTAGCGAAATAGCCTAAAAAAGAATGATAATAGAGGATAATATAGCAGGGAAACAGTATATTTGTGTAAATATTTAATTGGATTCTATGAGAGTATTGATTTTATGTACAGGCAATAGTTGCCGCAGCCAGATGGCTCACGGCTTTTTGCAGTCGTTTGACAAGAGACTTGATGTTCATTCGGCAGGCACTAGGCCTGCAGCGCATGTGAATTCCAAGGCTGTTGAGGTGATGATGGAAGCCGGGGTGGATATCTCGGCGCACACGCCCAAGAGCGTGGACATCTACCTGAATGAGCCATGGGATTATGTAATAACCGTGTGTGGCGGAGCTAATGAAACATGCCCTATGTTTACGGGTGAGGTGGGCAAGAGGCTTCATATAGGGTTTGATGATCCATCCGATGCTGTTGGCAGCGATGAGTTCGTGATGAGCGAGTTTCGTCGCGTGAGAGATGAGATAAAGGAATGTTTTGAGAGATTTTATACAGCCGCAATTGCAGCGAAGTGAATATCGTGCCCGATAGCGTGTAGTTATGCTATAAAATTAGTGCGAGATGCATAATTCTTTTGTTTCCTGTCGATTATTCCAGCGTTTTTAAGTATTTTTGCGTAAATCTTTAAAATAAATGACTATGCTGGATTTTGTGACATGGACTTTTAATCCCGAAATAATTAGTTCGCCGGTGGCAGTGCGTTGGTACGGACTGATGTTTGCTATCGGATTTTGGGTGGGATATGAGATAGTATGGCGAATGTTCCGCCACGAGGGTGCGCCCGAGAAGTGGGTAGGTTCGCTGTTTATTTATGTGGCAATAGCTACGATAATAGGAGCAAGACTGGGACATGTGTTCTTCTATGATTGGGCTTATTATTCACAGAACCTGTTGGAGATATTCAATACTCGTGCAGGAGGACTTGCTAGCCATGGAGGAGCGATAGGAATTGTGATTGCCATATTCATGTATTCTAAATTTGTGACCAAGCGCAGTCCGCTGTGGACATTTGACAAGCTGGTGGTACCGGTTGCTTTTGTGGGAGCGTTGATTCGTTTAGGAAACTTATTCAATCATGAAATATATGGAGGACCTACCGATATGCCTTGGGGTTTCCGTTTCGTGGATAACTTAGGGTACTGGATGAACGGGGCCGAACCCGTGTTCACTGTTCCTTGCCATCCTACTCAGTTGTATGAAGCTTTGAGCTATCTGTTGCTCTTCGGTCTGCTAATGCTGATGTACTGGAAATGGAACGCGCAGCGTCGTCCTGGGCTGATTTTCGGAGTGTTCCTTTCGGTGCTATTCTCTGCGAGATTCGTAATAGAGTATGTGAAGAATGTGCAGGAACCTTGGGAAATAGGTATGCGTGAAGCAATAGGAATGGATATGGGGCAGGTGTTGAGCATACCGTTCATAATAGTAGGTGTGCTGCTTATAGTAAGAGCATTGATCCGTCCGGCTATGGAAATGCAGTTTCCTAATGAATTTGCAGCTGTCAAGAAATAATGAAATAAAAAAAGGAAGTAGCCATGAATGAGTATGCATTAAGTCAATTATATCTCAAGGATACTGCGTTCAAGAACCTTATGCAGCGTCGCGTCTTCAATGTGCTGCTCATATCTTCGTCCTATGATGCGTTTATGCTGGAAGATGATGGGCGTGTGGAAGAACAGCTGTTTTTTGAATATATGGCATTGAACTTGAGCTCGCCACCGCGATTCACCCAAGTAAATGATTTCAAGCAAGCATTTGAGCTTCTGGAAATGAAGCATTATGACCTGGTGATAGCTATGCCTGGTGTGGATTTGAGCGAGACATTCGTTAATGCCAAGGAAGTGAAAAGGCTTTATCCCGATGTGCCTATTGTGGTGCTAACTCCTTTCTCGCGTGAAGTGTCGCGCCGCTTGGCCAATGAAGACTTTGGCGGTGTGGACTATGTTTTCAGCTGGCTTGGAAATGTGGATTTGCTTCTGGCGATTATCAAACTGCTTGAAGACAGGCTTAATGCCGACAATGATATAAATGAAGTGGGCGTGCAGCTCATTCTGCTTGTGGAGGACTCCATCAGGTTCTACTCGTCGGTTCTTCCCACTTTGTACAAGTTCTTGCTCCGTCAGTCGCTTATTTTCTCTACAGAGGCTTTGAACGAACATGAGAAGATGATGCGTTTGCGTGGCCGTCCTAAAGTGATGCTTGCCCGTACCTATGAGGAGGCAATGGAAATCTATGATAAGTTCAGCAATAATATTCTGGGGGTGATAAGTGATGTGTCGTTTACCCGTAAAGGAAAGAAAGACCCTAAAGCCGGTATAAAACTGGCAAAGGAATTGCGCAAACGCGACCCGTATTTGCCATTGATCATAGAATCTAGCGAGGTGGAGAATGAAGAACTCGTAAAGGAATTTCATGGCACATTCATTGATAAGAATTCCAAGAAGTTGCCGGTGGACTTGGGGCGCGCAATCATGGAAAACTTCGGTTTCGGCGACTTTATAATAAAGAACCCTAATACTGGGGAGGAACTGCTGCGCATAAAGGACTTGAAAGACCTGCAGGACAGCATATTCTATGTGCCTGCAGAGTCATTGTTCTATCATGCCTCCTATAATGATATATCCCGTTGGCTATATTCTAGAGCGATGTTCCCGATAGCCGAGGTGATGAAGATGCATCGCTTTAACGATATCAGCGAAGCGCCTGCAGTGCGTCAGTTGATATTTGACTTGATTGTGAAGTACCGCAAGATGAAGAATCGTGGTGTCGTTGCAATTTTCAAGCGTGACCGTTTTGACCATTATTCCAATTTTGCTCGCATAGGACAGGGCTCGTTAGGAGGAAAAGGGCGTGGTCTTGCGTTTATTGACTCGATAATAAAGAACTTCCCCGAATGTGACAATTTCAATGGTGTGAGTGTGCAGATACCGCGCACCGTAGTGCTATGTACCGACATCTTTGACGAGTTCATGGAAAACAACAATCTGTATCAGATAGCTTTGAGCGATGCTCCCGATGAGGAAATCCTTCATGCATTCTTGAATGCTAAACTGCAGGAAAGTCTGGTAGAGGATTTCTATGCATTGTTTGAGGTGGTTAAGCGCCCGTTGGCAGTGCGTAGTTCCAGTTTGCTTGAAGATAGCCATTATCAGCCATTTGCGGGAATATACTCCACATATATGATACCTCGTCTTAAGGACAAGGACGAAATGCTCCGCTTGCTGAGTGATGCGATAAAGAGCGTATATGCGTCGGTTTTCTATTCCGATAGTAAGGCGTACATGACAGCGACACGCAATATCATTGACCAGGAAAAAATGGCTATCATAATCCAGGAAGTGGTGGGCACCGACTATGGCGAGGTGTATTATCCTTCGTTCTCGGGAGTTGGCCGTTCGCTTAACTACTATCCTATCAATGACGAAAAACCCGAAGAAGGTGTGGCCGAGGTGGCTGTGGGCTTAGGAAAGTATATTGTAGACGGCGGACAGGCATTGAGATTCTCGCCGCATCACCCCGACAAGGTGTTGCAGACCAGTACGCTCGAATTGGCTTTGCGTGATACGCAGACCAGATTCTATGCACTGGATATGAAGAATTCGGCTGAGACATTCAGCGTTGATGACGGATTCAACATAAAGAAAATGCGTGTTCAAGATGCTGCTGCCAATGGCTCGTTAAAATATATGGTAAGTACCTATGACCATTATGACGGAGTAATCAGGGACAGTGATTATGGAGAAGGTCGCCGTGTTGTGACATTTGCAAATATGCTTCAGCACAAGTGCTTCCCTCTTGCCGAAATCGTTGCCTTCATGCTCGAGCAGGGACAGGTGGCAATGCAGCGCCCTGTAGAGATAGAATTTGCTGGAGTAGTGGAAAGTGATGGAGATGATGCCGAACGAAAAGGGCAGATTTACTGGCTACAGATTAGGCCGATGGTAGACCGTAAAGAAATGCTTGATGAAGATGTGTCTAAAATCAATGAGGAAAGCGTTCTTGTAAGAAGCACTAGTGCACTCGGTCATGGCATGATGGATAACATACGGTATGTGGTGATGGTGAAGCCCGAAAAGTTCTCAATGTCAAATAATTTGCTTATTGCTCGTGAAATTGAGAAAATAAATCGTAACTTTACGCAGAATAATGAAAATTACATTCTGATAGGACCTGGACGATGGGGATCAAGTGACAGCGCATTGGGTATTCCAGTGAAGTGGCCACACATATCTTCAGCCAAGGTGATAGTGGAAACTGCCCTGAAGGGCTATTCCATTGATCCTAGCCAGGGAACCCACTTCTTCCAGAATCTGACTTCATTCGGTGTGGGCTATTTTACCATGAATGAGGCTGTGGAAGGAAACAGGTGTGATATGGATTATTTGAACTCGTTGCCAGTGGTGAGCGAGACCGAGAATGTGAAAATAGTAGCATTCGAGGAATCTCTTGTGGTGGCGATAAATGGAAGAAAAGGCGTAGGTGTCGTGTTGAAGCCAGGAGGAATGAAGGTGGAGAGTGATACCGATGCAGAATAATATAAATACATATTTAATATAGCTATGTCGTTTTTCGGTGGATTAAAGAGGGCCTTAGGTTGGTCGGGAGATGATGAAGAAAATGAAGATTATATAAGTTTTGAATCGTCTTCTGACAAGCAAGTGGCTTCGCAGGGCATAAAAGAGGAAGCTGAAGCTAACGAAAGCGTGGTGCTGGACTTTAGCGATGAAATTCCCGAAGGAGTGTTTGACGGTCTTATTGAGATTGTCAATGCCAACTTGTCTCCTATGGTGCTTAAGTGTCTTGATGTAGAAGCTGAAAAGAAACTCATGTATGAGGCGTTAGGTCCTAAGTTCAGTGCATTCGTGAAGGAGACTCGTGAGAGGAGCCTTGAAATGGCCCGTCAGGAATGGAACCGGGAAAAGGGAGCTCTGAATGGTAAAATTGAGGATTTCAAGTCTCGTTGTGATGCAGCAGAGAATGAAATGCGAGAGATGAAGGCCATGAAGATGAGCGAGGACCGTCAGAAGATGGCATTGAAAGAGCGCTTGCGTAATCTTGAGGACCAGATAGCTAGGGCTGAGGCAGAAAAGGAACAGTATGACCTTGAAAACAAGAGTCTGCTAAATAAACTTAAGGTGTCGCAAGTGCGCAGCGAGGCCAACGAAGAAGCCGAAAGGGAAATCGTGGAGCTTAAAGCTGAAATTGCACGAATGAAAGCCCAGCAGGCAGAACCTGCTTCTGAAGATGTGGCAAAGGAGCTTGAAGATGAGTACAAGAGCAAGATGGAAGTGAATAATGCTCTTATCAATGATCTTAGAGCAGAAGCGGCTAAGAATAAGGAACTCTTAGCTGAATCGGAAGGAGAGGTGGCTGAATTGAAAGCTAAACTTGTTGAACTCGAAGAGAAATCGGCTAATGTTGATAAGGTTGTAGCGGAAGCCGATGAAGAAAAGGCTAAGCTGACAGCCGAATTGGAAGAAACAGCTAATGAACTGAAAGCCGCGAAGGCCGAAATCGAAGAGATGGCAGAAAACCTGTCGGTGCTTGATGATATACAGGAACAGCTCGAAAAGGTTGGCGAGTTCAAGAAAAAGAAAGAGGAGGAAATCCAGTCTTTACAGGAAAAGGTGCTTGAACTTGAGCAGGAAAGAGCAAAGTTGCTGGAATCCGAAAGAGATGAGGATATTCTTAAGGGACGAATAGCCGAACTGGAAATGGAATTGTCGGCGTGCAACGAGAAAGTTAATGCTTTGGCTCAGGAAAACTCCGATACTTTGGATTTGCTTCGCAAGCGTGATGAGGCGTTTGATGGCCAGAAGGCAGAATTGTCTCAGCTTAAAGCCGAAAACGAAGCCATGAAGGTGGCTCACGAGGCTGAGGTAGGGGCGTTGAAAACTGTCGAAGCAGAAAAGGTGAAGAATTTCCAGGCCGAAATAGCCGAACTTCAGGCAAAGCTTAATGTAAATGGCAAGATTGACGATGCTCTTGTTGAAGAAGACCTTCGTCAGGCTGTTGAGGAAACATTTGATGTTGTGCTAGATGAGTCCGACTTCGGTGTTGGTGATATAATGGAAGAGCCAGTAACCGAACCTGATGTTGTTCATGAGACAGTGGCAGATAGCGGAAGCCAGGAGGAAACCCCCGAAGCCGAACTTGATGACATAGACTGGTTGCTGCCCGATACAGCTGAGTCTATTATTAAAGAGGAAGAAGTGAAGAAAGAAAAGGAAACTAAAGAAAAGGAAGAACTGGAACAGAACTCAAAAAAAGTCAAAGAAGAACCGGAAGCGCAGATGTCTTTGTTTGGGTAATGTAGGTATCACCTGAACGATAGGATGTTAAGTGTGAGGGAAACTTTGAAACATATGTTGTAAAACATAAAATAAACATTTTTTAACACGATATTTTAGTGCAAAGTTTTGCCATTTCAGAAAATGGTATTAACTTTGCACTCGCTTTCGGGAAGTAATCCGCATGCGAGCGGAACATGAAGTCCTGAAAAGCGCGAGTACATTGAAATCATTGCGATAGACATAAGACAGGAAGCACAAGGAAAGAAGAGAGAACGAGAAGAGCGGGGCCGGCATGCCGGTCAATCGTCCTTGCC
>JAFOXR010000084.1 GCA_017391675.1 Muribaculaceae bacterium | reverse complement strand
GGCAAGGACGATTGACCGGCATGCCGGCCCCGCTCTTCTCGTTCTCTCTTCTTTCCTTGTGCTTCCTGTCTTATGTCTATCGCAATGATTTCAATGTACTCGCGCTTTTCAGGACTTCATGTTCCGCTCGCATGCGGATTATTTCCCGAAAGCGAGTGCAAAGTTAATACCATTTTTTAAAATGACAAAACTTTTCCAAAAAATAATTTCATTTCCCATCCTATCCTAACTACAACACTCTTGAGTTCAAGCACTTTTGGTATTTGTTAAAATATATTAACCCTAAAAACACAGAACGGCGCCCTATCCGCCGGGCACCGTTCTTAATATTTTCTCAATTCACCTTATTCCGCAGCAATCTTCATTTATCAAACAGCTGACGCAACTCTACGCACGCTTTTCTAGCCTGAGCCACTTCAGCCAAATACTGCGACTGCTGCTTTACTCCTATTATATATATAAGGAGTCCTATCGGGAACAGCACCGCTAACGCAATGCCAAGCTTAGCCTTCTTGACCGGCTGATAAAAGAACAAATCACGAAGTATAGGCAAATCGGACGCCTTGTTTATCACTAGCCGCTCTTTTGAGTTTTCAAGATACAATGCCAGATCCTCAATAGCCATAGACATCACTTCACGCTCCGCCTTCGGATATCCATGCATCAAATATTTCACATACGATTGCTTCTTCTTATGCTTATCAAGAAACTCGCCACACTTATCTTGCACATCTTTTATCTTCTCCAAAGCGACTTCGGGAACTACATCTTCCATCACCACTTCTTTCATTTCCAAGTGACGAACCTGATGCATGCCAGTAATGCGACGGAAGAAATTCAAATATGCATCGGGGTTGAAAACATCGGAGTCGTTCACAGCTTTATAAGTGAAGAAAACACCCAAAGGCAACAGCACCGCAGAGCTAAGCCACATTCCTCTCCAAACTTCCCACCTTCCGTCACGAGCCAACTTGTATCCCATATTCTCGAATATGTAATACACGATAAACAAGAATACAGATATGACGATTGGGGTTCCGAGTCCACCTTTTCGTATGATTGCCCCCAGCGGAGCACCAATAAAGAAAAAGACCAGACACGCAAACGACAGCGTAAACTTTCGCTGCATCTCTATCTGATGCCTACGAATATCCTTTTTGCTGTCTTCCATAGCATATCCGCGATACTCGTATTCCTGCTTTGCTCCTACAGCCTTATTCTTCGCCTTCTCCACCACGGTCTTTTGATCATCAATCGCAAGAGCGTTGAATATCGTATCCAGATTCATAGCTTTCTCTACCACTACCGGTTCAACGCGTTCCTCCACACTTTCGCCGTGCTTCATCACCGTCTTACGCAATGGCATACCGCACACATTCTCACGCAACGCCCTACGCGCAATAGTATTGCCTATCGAATCCACCTTAATGCCCACCGAGTCTATCGTGTGCCGAAGTTCTGCTAAATTCTTGCCCACATACTGCGAGCGCATAGTGTTGTCGTCCATGCGGTTAAATGTAGCATCAAAAGGAATGAGAATATCTTTGCTAGCAAAAGTTTCTCGCCTATACAATGCTCCACCTCTCCTTCCCATAGTGCGATCGTCTTTCAGGTCTTCAAAAGATTCACCGCTACGCAGCTGCAAAAAAAGGTGCTTTTTATCCTCGGTAAAACTCAATTTGCCAGAATCGGCAACTATCACATTAGCATAGCCATACCCCTTGGACACATCATAAATCATCACATCATACAGCATACCAGTCTCATGGCCCTTTGACTTAACATAGATGTTATAGCCTTGAATCTGGTCATAGAATGCACCTTCAGGTATATCAAGTTCTGGCGATTTCTGCCTCATAGAGAACAGCAGAGTCCACATTTTAACCTGTGCCTTAGGCAACACATCATTCTGAAAGAAGAACGCCCCGACAGACACCATACTTATGAAAACAATAAGCGGACTCATCACCTTTATCAGCGATATGCCCGATGCTTTCATCGCAGTGAGTTCAAAATGTTCGCCAAGATTCCCAAACGCCATCAGCGATGCCAGCAGAATAGCCAACGGCAATGCCATAGGCACCATAGTGAGAGCCGCGTAGAAAAACAACTCAGCTATCACCGCCATATCCAAGCCCTTTCCCACCATTTCATCGATATACTTCCACAAGAACTGCATTATCACGATGAACAAGCAGATAAAAAAGGTCATGAAAAACAACGGCAAGAATGTCTGGAATATAAATAGATATAATCGTTTTATCCTTATCATTCAACCAACGCTTTTATCGAAAGCGCAAAATTAAGAAATTTAATCGGCATAAGCAAACGCGCCTACACGCCATGTTCAACACTCAAGTTTAGCAGCCAAGCATTCGCTTCAGAGCTTTCACTTGCTTATCCCACAACGCCTTTGAGCCTTCCTCTTCTCCAGAATCGGCAAAATCGGTCACAATCAGCTGCGTCTTCCCCGTCAATTCCGAAACACTGATTTTAAATTCAAAATAGCACTTGTCATCATCGTCGGCCCATCTGAACTTTATCCGTTCTCCCGAACGCAACGACAGCTGCACGGCTTCGGTAGGATAGTTATCCCAATAGAAAGTAAAATGCTTCCCGTCCTGCTCCACATCATCGGCAAACCATTGCCTTAGCCCATTTGGAGTTGAAATGTACTGCCAAAGCAGAGAAGCAGGCGTTCCTTTCATATCAAATTCTAATATATATTTGTTTTTTGGCATAGCGTTTTCCGTTGTATAGATTATTACTTTCTGCGAATCTAGCACATTATTTATATATACACAATATTTTTACTAAAAAAAACGAATTAATTTATACGCATCAACAAGAAAATACATTAAATTTGCAAACAAATCAATTCACACATTATGGTAGACCTTTTTAAAGAACTTAAAGCTAGAGCTATCGCAAACAAACAACGAATAGTTCTACCGGAAAGCACAGAAATACGTACTCTCCAAGCAGCGAACCAAGTATTGGCAGAAGAAGTTGCCGAAGTGATTCTAATCGGAAATCCCGAAGAAGTGATGGCTAAAGCAGCCGAGCTTAACCTTACACATATCAACAAGGCTCGCATAGTAGACAACACCAACGACGCCGAGATAGAAAAATACGCCGAGATTTTCTATGAATTGCGCAAGAGCAAAGGCATCGACATGGAGTCAGCCCGCAAAACAGCGAAGAATCCTCTTTACCTAGGATGCTTGCTTATTAAAGCAGGAGAAGCCGACGGACAAGTCGCAGGAGCGCAAAACACCACAGGAAATGTGCTACGCGCAGCATTCCAGGTAATCAAGACAGCTCCAGGCATAAATGTAGTATCAGGGGCATTCGTTATGTTGCTGCCTCCAGGTTCTCCTTACGGCAACGACGGAATCCTTGTATTTGGCGACTGCGCCGTAATACCTGCGCCAACCGCTAACGAGCTTGCTCAGATAGCAGTTTCTACAGCCCAAACAGCAAAAGCCGTAGCCAAACTCGACCCTGTAGTAGCAATGCTCAGCTTCTCAACTAAGGGCAGCGCTTCTCACGAAGTTGTAGACAAAGTGATTGAAGCAACCAAGATCGCTAAAGAAATGAATCCAAACCTAGTTATCGACGGAGAACTGCAAGCCGATGCAGCTATCGTGCCTTCAGTAGGATTCAGCAAAGCACCAGGCAGCCCAGTAGCAGGCAAAGCAAATGTGCTAGTGTTCCCTAACCTCGAAGTAGGAAACATCGCATACAAGCTAGTTCAACGCATAGGCAACGCCGAAGCTGTGGGCCCTATCCTGCAAGGTCTTGCAAAACCAGTAAACGACCTTTCTCGCGGCTGCAGCCCTGAGGACATCTACAAGACTCTCATCATCACATGCAACCAGGCGATTGCACAAAAAGAAGAAAACAACTAACACATATTTACAATAACACAACAGGAAAAAATGAATATTCTGGTTCTAAACTGCGGAAGCAGCTCGGTAAAATACAAACTCATCGAGATTAAAGAAAACAAGATACTTGCCGAAGGCGGAGTTGAAAAAATCGGTTTGCCCGACGCGTTTATCAAGTTCAAGCTTGCCGACGGAAGCAAGAAGACAGTTGACCTTGACATCACCGACCACCAGGGAGCAATCAAGTCTATCCTTGACACAATCACTGGCGAAGAATACGGCTGCATCAAGAGTTTTGAGGAAATCGACGCCGTAGGTCACCGCGTGGTGCATGGTGGAGAAAAGTTCAACAAGAGCGTACTTATCACCGACGAAGTGATTGCAAAAGTAAAAGAATGCTACGACATAGCTCCACTTCACAACCCTGTGAACATAGCAGGTATAGACGCAATCTCAAACATTCTTCCGAATGTTCCGCAAGTGGGCGTATTTGACACAGCATTCCACCAGACAATGCCAGCAAAATCCTACATGTACGCACTCCCTTACAAGTTCTACAAAGAAGACGGCGTGCGCCGTTACGGATTCCATGGCACCAGCCACCGCTATGTATCTAAACGCGTGTGCGAATTCCTAGGTGTAAAGTACGAAGACCAGAAGATAATCACTTGCCATGTGGGCAACGGCGGCAGCATCACAGCCATAGACCACGGCAAGAGCATCGACACATCTATGGGACTCACCCCTACCGAAGGCCTGATGATGGGAACTCGCGTTGGCGATGTTGACCCTGGAGCTCTCACCTTCATCATGGAGAAGCATAACCTCACTGCCAAAGACATGCAGAACATCATCAACAAGCAGAGCGGTATAGCTGGCGTAACCGAAATCTCTTCGGACATGCGCGAAATTGAAGCTGCGGTAAATGCTGGCGACGAACGAGCAGTGCTTGGACTTGACATGTACGAACAACGCATTCTTAAATATGTAGGAGCCTACGCAGCCGAAATGGGCGGCGTTGACATTATCGTATTCACAGGCGGTGTGGGAGAAAACCAAACCGGAGTACGCGAAAATGTGTGCGCACCTCTTGGATTCATGGGCGTAAAGCTAGATAACGAGCTAAACGCAAAAGTGCGCGGCACCGAAACCGTAATCAGCACACCAGATTCTAAGGTTAAAGTCGTGGTAATCCCTACCGACGAAGAATACCTCATCGCTCGCGACACCGAAGCTATCGTAGAAGGACGCGAAGTCGAATAAAGCACAAACGGCATACAGCCTATCATCAACGCCATGATTCCCAAATCATGGCGTTTTTCTTTGCTTCATTTTCACCATATTATAAATACACACCGAAAAAAAATAAATTGCAAAAGCATTGTCAATTAAAATATTTTTTGTACTTTTGCACGCCGATTATATCCGAATTATTAAGCACTTACGGACACAAGGTAACTTTTGGCCGAGTTTAATTTTGTGTCACGAGGTAAATTAATTAACTATTAATCAGGAATTTAAAAGTGGATACTTTAAGTTACAAGACAGTCTCAGTAAAAGCTGAGAACGCACAAAAAGAATGGGTAGTTATCGATGCTACCGACCAAATTCTAGGTCGCCTTTGCGCAAAGGTTGCCAAGATCGTTCGTGGTAAATACAAGCCATGCTACACTCCTCATGTAGATTGTGGAGATAATGTCATCATCATCAATGCCGACAAAGTGGCTCTAACTGGCAAGAAATGGAATGACCGTATATACTATTCATATACAGGATATCCAGGCGGACAACGCGAAGCTACTCCTGCAATCTTGAAGATGAAGGCAGAAACTTATAAGCTTAAGGCTGGTATCAACCCATTGTTCATCAAAGTTCTTAAGGGTATGCTTCCTAAGAATCGCCTAGGAGCACAACTTATCAAGAATGTACATGTATATAATGGTACAGAGCACCCACATGCAGCTCAAAACCCAAAAGTAATTGATATCAACAAACTTAAATAAGATCGAGGAATATGGAACAAATTAATGCAGTAGGACGCCGTAAAGCGGCTATCGCTCGCGTATTCGTGAAAGAAGGAAAAGGCGAAATCACTATCAACAAGCGCTCTCTTGAGACATATTTCCCATCTTCAATTCTTCAATTCATCGTTAAGCAACCTCTTGCTTTACTAGATGTAGTTGGAAAATATGATATCAAAGTAAACCTTTGCGGTGGCGGTTACAAGGGACAAGCTGAAGCTCTACGCCTAGGTATCGCTCGCGCACTAGTAAAAATCAATGCCGACGACAAGGCAGCTCTTCGTGCCGCAGGTTTCGTAACTCGCGACCCACGTGCTGTAGAGCGTAAGAAGCCAGGTCAACCTAAGGCTCGTAAAAGATTCCAATTCAGCAAGCGTTAATATTTATTGGCTTTTTGCTGAAAAAAGAATATCAGTGTTTAGTATCCAAATCGTGCCGATCCCATATAAGGGCTACGGCATGATTGAATTAAGTTGAAAGTAAACAAAAAAACAAAAAAAAATGGCAACACCAACATTTGAACAACTACTTGAAGCAGGATGTCATTTCGGACACCTAAAGCGTAAATGGAATCCTGCAATGGCTCCTTACATTTTCATGGAGCGCAATGGTATCCACATCATTGACCTATATAAGACAAGCGCAAAGCTAGCTGAAGCAGCTGCAGCTCTTAAGAATATCGCAAAAGCAGGCAAGAAAGTGCTTTTCGTAGCAACTAAAAAGCAAGCTAAGCAAGTTATCGCTGACAAGGCAACTTCAATCAACATGCCTTATGTTATCGAACGCTGGCCAGGTGGTATGCTAACTAACTTCCCAACTATCCGCAAGGCAGTGAAGAAGATGGCTACTATCGACAAAATGGAAAAGGACGGTACTTTCGACAACTTGTCAAAGCGTGAAAAGCTTCAAATTTCTCGTCAACGCGCAAAGCTTGAAAAGAACCTTGGTTCAATCGCTGACTTGAACCGTCTTCCTTCAGCTCTTTTCGTTGTAGACGTAATGAAAGAACACATTGCTGTTGCTGAAGCTAACCGCCTTGGTATTCCAGTATTTGGTATCGTTGATACTAACTCTGACCCAACAGTTGTTGATTTCGCAATCCCAGCTAACGATGACGCTTCAAAGTCAATCGAACTAATCCTTGCTACTGTTTGCGAAGCTATGACTGAAGGTTTGGAAGAACGCAAAGTTGAAAAGGTAGACACAAAGGATGCTGAAGAAGCTGCTCCAAAGGCAAAGCGCACTCGCGTAGGTCGTCGCAAAGCTGAAGAAGCTGCTGAAGCTCCAGCTAACGAAGAAGTTGCAGAATAATCTGAATTCTTCGCATAATTAGCTATCAAACAATAAATAGGACGAAGAGATTCAATGTGGTTTCATCGTCCTATTATTACAAATAACTAAATCAAATTTATTAATTCACCATTAAATCATTATAGATTATGGCAGTTACAATGGCAGACATCAGCAAACTTCGTCAAATGACAGGTGCTGGTATGATGGATTGCAAAAAAGCTCTAGCAGAAGCTAACAACGATATCGATGCTGCAATCGAAATCCTTCGCAAGAAAGGACAAGCAGTAGCAGCAAAGCGTGAAGACCGCAACGCTTCAGAAGGTTGCGTTATCGCTCAATCAACTGGTGACTACGCTGCAGTAGTTGCTCTTAACTGCGAAACAGACTTCGTAGGTAAAAACGAAGGTTTCGTAAACTTAACTAAGGCTATCCTTGCAGCTGCAGTAGCAGCTAAGGCTAAGAGCGCTGACGAAGTTAAAGCTCTTGTTATTGATGGTCAAACAGTTGCTGATCGCATCGTTGAAGAATCAGG
>JAFOXR010000083.1 GCA_017391675.1 Muribaculaceae bacterium | reverse complement strand
TTTGTAAAGTATAAAATTAAAAACAAGAGATATGGGAATACATTTACTAAATATTAAGCGTGCTGTTGCGGCAATAGTATTGGTTTGCAGTATGGGTGTTGCATATGCTGCCGATTTTGTTGTAGACGGAATATCGTATAAGATTCTGTCAGCCGATGATAAGACATGCGCTGTAACTGCAAGTGAAACTGGTTATACAGGTGATATTGTAGTTCCTGCAACAGTAACCAACGGAGATAATGAATATGCCGTGACAACTATTGACAACACTGCATTCAAAGGAAATAAAAATATCACTTCAGTAGCCATCTCTAATGGTGTGACAACCTTAGAGAAGTCAACATTTACAGGTTGTTCCAATATGACACTGATTACTATACCCGGAAGTGTTGCGATAATTCCTAATGGAATGTGCATGAGTTGTTCTAATTTAGTTATGGTAAATATCCTGGATGGCGTAGAATCTATAGTTGATGCTGCTTTTTGGAATTGTGATTTGACAGAACTGGTCTTGCCAAAAAGTTTAAAAACTGTTGGGGCGAATGCTTTTAAAGGTTGTGAATTAACTAATATAAAAGTGTATGCGGAAACACCACCTGAAATAAAAGCTAGTTCGTTTGACGATGATGTTTATAATAACGCAGTCCTAGAAGTTCCAAGTTCAGCTATGAGTAAATATAAGATGGATACTGTTTGGGGAAGATTTTCTAATAGAGCAGAATTGGAGCAAGAAGACGAAACACCTACTTCAATAGAGACTGTGAAAACTGAAAATGGTGTAGCTGTTGAATACTATAATATATTAGGTGTTAAAGTTGAAAATCCAACGAAAGGCTTGTATATTAAGAGATGCGGCAACAAGGCATATAAAGTAATGTTATAAACGGTTGCCTGATTGGCGATATAGCGGCATGCAGAGTTTCTGCGTGCCGTTTTTTTATATGTCAGCAGTACCTTACAGGTTCATGCTGCAGGAGAACAGGAGTCCATAAGTCGCACTGTGCGACCTATGGTTATGAAATGTTACTGCTCCGCATTGATGTCCCGAAATCAAGAGAAGATTGTCCGTGAGGACAGAATCTTGTTAGCCGTGGGTACGCTTCGCTTAACCACACGGCTACTCAAATAACGCCCTTCGGACAATCTAGTATAAACCTTTCTCAGACATTTGTCACATCGCTTTCTGTACTTTTGTCTGAAAATAGACATAAGAATATAAGGACATGATACATTTGTCCTTCTGTCGAAAAAATACTTTGATTTTTTATAAAATGTGTTATTGTGTGTGGGAGAGTGGGAATTATTGCATATCTTTGCTTTTTAAGAAAAATTGTATTTGCATGAAGAAGCTGATATTTGCAATCGCATTGGCGATGTGTTCATATATGTGTGTTGTGGCGCAGACGATAAAGTTTGCGGGCAATGCTCGTCCTGTGATGGAAATTACACCTGAAAAAAGTACAGGATTAAACAAGATATATGTGATTTATGGTACGGCAGGCGTGTCGATGAGCTATGAAGCAACGAACCCGAATGCTAGCGTCAAATGGTATAAGTATGGCGCTATGGGAGGCGGATATGCCGAAGAGATAAGCGGTGTAGCGCGCAATGGCAGCGTGTATACAATGGCACAAGTTCTGCCTAATAGCGGTTATATTATAGAAGAAGGTGACAATCGCACATACTTGTGGGTTGTGGACTATGCAGGCTATCGCTTGTCATTGTCGGGCATCGCCCCTGCTGCACAACAGGATTGCGGAACAATTGCTCTTGAGGTGGCTGGTAGCGGAGATGATATTACCTATACTACAATAAATGGTGTGGGAAAGAAATTGAGCCGCGAAATGAAACTCTCTTACAATACACTTGAATGGAACACCGATGACAGCGAATGGAAACTGAAAGAGGTTGTGGAATTGTATGAAGGATTCAAGCCGTCAATCCATGAACAGGCTCCGCTATGCGATACAGAGTTTGTGCTCTCTGGTGACCGTTTCCTTGCGTTTTGGGGAGAAGAAATGACTGTGTCATCACCAGTATACAACACTCATGCGATAGATGCCCGCACTGCGGCTGAGCAGACCGAGCGTGATGTACCTAATGAAAAAACTGAGGGTGACGAGAACACGCTAGGCGGATCGGCTCCTGCGGAAATTACTTTCACTGCATATCCTACCGATGCTGTTGCGCAGCGTGAATGGCAGTTGTCGACCGATCCTGAGTTCGGTACGGTGGAACGCAGCTATACCGAAGATGTGTATCAGGAAACTTTTAATGATGCGGGAACATTCTATGTGAGATATACTGCGAAGAATGCCGACGGGTCGTGTGATGTGACAAGCGATGTGTATACGGTGACAATAGGCGAGTCGGAACTGGTGTGCCCTAATGCATTCTCTCCGCAAGGCTCTCCTGGCGTGAATGACGAATGGCGTGTGCAGTACAAGTCGCTCACTTCGTTCCGATGCTGGATATTCAATCGCTGGGGCGTGCAGATATGCGAACTTACTGACGCTTCGCAAGGTTGGGACGGAAAATACAAAGGCAAATATGTGAAGCCAGGTACCTATTATTATGTAATACAGGCTCGCGGTGCCGATGGCAAAGACTATAACCGTAAGGGAGATATAAATATCATCAACTACAATGATATGCAGTCGTCGGGAGATTCATCGGGCGAAGGCGTGATGGAATGACAGGAGTGACAAGTAAAAAGAAAGAACAGGATTTCGTGATATGGAATTGAATGGTAAAGATGTGGATTGCGTGTCGGTCTATGGCGCGAGAGTTCATAATCTGAAAAATATAGATGTGGAAATCCCGCATGGCAAACTTACGGTAATTACGGGATTGAGCGGCAGCGGAAAGTCTTCGCTGGCGTTTGATACTATTTTTGCCGAGGGACAGCGCCGGTATCTTGAGACATTCTCGGCCTATGCACGAAATATGCTTGGCGTGCTTGAACGCCCCGATGTGGATAAAATCACCGGGCTTAGTCCTGTGATTTCGATAGAACAGAAGACTGTGAACAAGAATCCTCGCAGTACGATAGGTACAACGACCGAGGTGTATGACTTCTTGCGCTTGCTGTATGCTAGAGCTGCCGATGCCTATTCTTATGTGTCGGGAGCTAAGATGGTGAAATATACCGAAGAGAAAATCCTTGCATTGATTCTTGAAAAGTATGAAGGCAAGAGGATATATATTCTTGCTCCTGTGGTGAAGAACCGTAAAGGTCATTACAAGGAACTCTTTGAACAGTTGAGGAAAAAAGGCTTCGTAACAACGCGAGTTGATGGTGAACTTAAAGAAATAACTTTCGGCATGAAGCTGGATCGTTACAAGAACCATAGTGTGGAGATTGTGGTAGATAAACTGAAGGTGGCCGAAAAAGATGCAAATAGGCTTAAAGAGTCGGTGGGAGTAGCATTCAAGCATGGTGATGGACAGCTGATGATACTTGATGCCGATAACGAGCAGATAGGGCATTATAGCCGTTCGCTTATGGACCCTGAAACAGGCTTGTCGTATGCCGAGCCGGCTCCGCATAATTTCTCGTTCAACTCTCCTCAAGGCGCTTGCCACAAGTGCAAGGGACTGGGAGTCGTGAATGTGATAGACCGTGACAAGATTATGCCCGACACGGAAGTGTCGATTCATGATGGAGGCATATTGCCGCTAGGCAAATACAAGAATACTCTCGTTTTCTGGCAGATTTCTGCAATATGCGAAAAGTATGGGGTGGATTTGAAAACTCCGCTTAAGGATATTCCCGAAGAGGCGCTTGACGATATAATGAACGGTACTGACGAGCGCCTTTCTATCAAGAATGAAACGATGAGCACCTCAAACTATTTCTTGACCTATGATGGGCTTGTAAAATACATTGAGATGCAACAGGCTGAAGATGCCGATAGCCAGGCTCAGAAATGGGCAGGGCAGTTCTTCTCGCGCATGGAATGCCCCGAATGTAAAGGTGCAAGGCTAAATAGGGAAGCCCTTCATTATTATATAGGAGGGAAGAATATTGCCGATCTTGCTTCGATGGACATATCGGAATTGCGGGAATGGATGCTGAATATAAAAGATGTGATGACCTCTCAGCAATGGAAGATTGCATCGGAGGTCGTGAAAGAGATAAATGGTAGATTGGGCTTCCTTGTTGATGTTGGGCTGGATTATCTGTCGTTGAATAGAAATTCGGCTACGCTATCGGGCGGAGAGAGCCAGCGTATAAGGCTTGCTACGCAGATAGGATCGCAACTGGTAAATGTTCTGTATATCTTAGACGAACCGAGCATAGGACTTCATCAGCGTGATAACAGGCGACTTATTGACTCGTTGAAAACCTTGCGAGACTCTGGTAATTCGATAATGGTTGTGGAGCATGACAAGGATATGATGCTGGAGTCGGACTATGTGATAGATATAGGGCCTAAAGCAGGGCGTAAAGGCGGATATGTGGTGTTTGCTGGAACTCCTGAAGATATGCTGAAGACTCACACGCTTACGGCAGACTACCTTAATGGAACAAAGTCAATAGAAATCCCGCAAGAACGCCGCGATGGCAACGGAAAATTCCTGGAATTGAAAGGCTGCCGAGGGCATAATCTGAAGAATGTAGATGTGGAATTTCCGCTTGGAACTTTCTTGTGCGTAACAGGGGTGTCGGGCAGTGGCAAATCGAGTTTGATTAATGGAACGCTGCAACCAATACTTAGCCAGAAACTTTATCGTTCTGGTACGGCTCCGTTGCCGTATGATTCGGTTGCAGGCTTGGAGCATATCGATAAGGTGGTGACAGTGGACCAGTCGCCTTTGGGTAGATCTCCCCGTTCGAATCCGGCTACATACACAGGTGTGTTCTCTGACATAAGGAATGTATTCGTGAATTTGCCTGAAGCTAAGATGCGCGGATATAAGCCTGGGCGTTTCTCTTTTAATGTGAGCGGAGGCCGTTGTGAAGTGTGCAAGGGAAATGGATATAAGACCATAGAAATGAATTTTCTGCCCGATGTACTCGTGCCATGTGAAGAATGTAGCGGAAAACGCTATAACAGAGAGACTTTAGAGGTTAGATTCAAAGGAAAATCAATTGCTGAAGTCCTTGACATGACGATAAATCAAGCCGTGGAGTTTTTTGAGAACATTCCTGCGATTCTCAGCAAGATAAAAGTTTTGCAAGAGGTAGGGCTAGGTTATATTAAGTTGGGTCAACCTTCAAGCACATTATCGGGAGGGGAGTGCCAGCGAGTGAAACTTGCAGCCGAATTGTCAAAGAGAGATACCGGAAAAACTATTTATATTCTAGATGAACCGACAACAGGATTGCATTTTGAGGATATAAAAATCCTTTTAGAGGTTCTAAATAAATTGGTAAAAAAAGGAAATACAATTATTGTGATAGAACACAATCTTGATGTAATAAAATGCGCCGATTATATTATTGATCTGGGACCTGAAGGAGGGCGGAATGGAGGTCAAATTATGGCAGCTGGTTCTCCTGAGGAAGTAATAAAATGTAAAAAATCGGTAACTGCAGAATATCTGAAGAATGAAATGAAGCAGTAAAAGAGCAAGGATTAGGACAAAATTCCCGATTTACCCAAAAAATGGTTTTAAAATCGCCTGAAATTATTTTTTAGGCGATTTTTTTGTGTTGTTTCCAGATAGGTGTATCCTGTGTAGTATGATATTGATACAGAGTGTATTATGTGTGAGTTTTCTTCCGCTTAACCCGCTGAGAATTTGTTTAGAATTATAAATTCAGGGCGAATTTAAGGTTGAAAATTTATATTTCAAGGAAATTGAGTTAGGTAAAATTACCAATTTTGAATTTAAGAAAGCAAATGAATAACCTTAGTCTAATATAAATCTTCTATTTAGCATTTTAAATAGGGTATTGTTCCTAAATGTGGGTTTTAAATCTTCAAATTTTGATTTTAAACAAAATAAAGAAGCGAAATTTGCATACAGAATCATTTACGAAACCGAAATATAGCTGATATTATTTATTAACATTTTTTTTAAGTGTCTAAAATATAATATATTACGATAGGTATTTAAAGTAATTATAATAATGTTGGGGTTTTGAGGTTGATTTTAGTAAGGTGACTTGATTATGGTGTTGTAAAACTAAGAAAATCAAATATATAGACATTGAACACTGAAGTGAGGGTTTAATAGATGCCTATTTGCCAGTGTAGTTGCTGATTTGAACTGCAAACACATCTTTGAATTATGTAAATTATCTCTTTACGAAAATAAATTTGCTTATTTCAATTTTAGTGATTACATTTGTAATATGTAAATTATAATTTGTAAATAGTAAAAAATGGACATTGTAAGCCGAATTAAGACATTTTTGAGCCTAAACGGGATTGCCTATTCAATTTTTGCAGACAAATGTGACATTCCTCGACCCACTTTATCTCAACTTTTGAATGGACGAAACAAGAAAGTAAGCAACGAAGTATTGGATAAAATACATGTCGCCTACCCTGAACTGTCTATGATGTGGCTGATGTTCGGTGAGGGAGAAATGATGAGCGAGATTGGTAAAAATATAACCAATCTGCAAAGTTCTATTTTTGACGAGAATGAAGAATTTAATGAGGATATTGAGAGTGATGATATAAAACAGAACCATGTACAAGATGCGAATCCTGTTGTGGAAGCGTTGCAATCTTTGTCCATGAATATGGTGAAGACACAAGATAAATCTGGTTCATCGGAGAACGAGAAACGCATTGTAAACATCATGGTTTTCTATTCCGATAATAGCTTTGAATCATTCGTGCCAAATAAATAAACGATATTTTTTGTGCTGAAATATATATTTTGTAGTTTTGTAATTACATTATATATAAACCAGAGCATGAAAAAATATATTTCAGATTTCATTGTAAAGACAAATGAGCGGCTGCATGCCAATTATTGTCTGCTAAAATTGAAACCCCAGGAGGGTAAATTGCCCGAAATTCTGCCGGGTCAATTCTGCCAGGTGGAGATAAAGAATTCAAAGAATACATTCTTGCGACGCCCTATCTCGGTGAATTATGTCGATTATGACAATGATTTGCTGTGGCTGTTGGTGCGTAAAGCTGGTGAAGGAACAAGTGCGCTCATGGATATCAAGGAGGGTGATATTCTTAATCTTGTGTATCCTATGGGTAATGGTTTCTCGGTACCTGCTGATAAAGGCAAGCGCCTTTTGCTTATAGGAGGCGGCGTGGGAGTTGCGCCGTTGCTTTATTTCGGAGAAGTGCTTAAGAAAGCTGGAGTAGAGGTTAATTTCCTGCTAGGTGCAAGGTCTAAGAACGATTTGCTTGAGCTTGACGAGTTCTATAAGCGAGGAAATGTGTATTTGTCTACCGAAGACGGTTCGGAGGGCGAGAAAGGCTTTGTAACTACTCATTCGGTGCTTAAGGAGAAGTGGGACAGCATCTCTTGCTGTGGTCCTATGCCTATGATGAAAGCTGTAGCGAAGTATGCCGTTGAGAATGGCGTTGATTGTGAAGTATCGCTAGAAAATGTTATGGCGTGCGGTGTAGGAGCTTGCTTGTGCTGCGTAGAAGATACCGCCGATCATGGCAATGTGTGTGTATGTAAGGAAGGTCCTGTATTTAATATAAATAGATTAAAATGGTAGATTTAAGCGTAAATATAGGTAATCTGAAGCTGAAGAATCCGGTTTTGACGGCTTCGGGAACATTCGGATATGGTGAAGAATATGCCGATTTTGTGGATTTGAACCGTTTGGGAGGCTTTATAGTGAAGGGAACAACCCTTAATCATCGTGAGGGTAATCCTTATCCACGCATGGTTGAAACTCCATCGGGAATGCTTAATGCCGTTGGGCTTCAGAATAAGGGAGTAGACTACTTTATCAATGAGATTTATCCGCGCATAAAAGATGTGGACTCTCAGGTGATTGTGAATGTCTCAGGGGCATGTATAGAAGATTATGTGCAAGTGTGTGAAAAGCTTGCTCCGCTTGAGAAGATAGAAGCCGTAGAAATCAATATTTCTTGTCCTAATGTAAAACAGGGCGGTATGGCGTTCGGAACCACTTGTGCAGGGGCAGAAAGCGTTACAAAGGCTATTCGTGAGGCTTATGGCAAGACTATGATAGTGAAACTATCGCCTAATGTCACCGATATAACAGAGATTGCGAGAGCTGTTGAGACTGCTGGAGCCGATGCAGTGTCTCTAACCAATACCTTCCTTGGAATGGCAATAAATGTGGATACTCAGCGTCCATATCTGTCAACAATCACAGGAGGCCTTTCAGGGGCTTGTATCCGTCCTATCGCTGTGCGTATGGTATGGCAGGTGGCTAATGCAGTTAAAATCCCTGTAGTGGGCTTGGGTGGTATCATGAACGGTCGTGATGCAGTGGAATTCATGCTTGCAGGTGCAACTGCAGTGCAAGTAGGTACTGCAAATTTTGTGGATCCTGCGGTCACTGTAAAGATTGTGGACTATATAGAGGATTATATGAAGCGTCATGGCATTGAGTCGGCAAAAGACCTTATTGGCGCAATGAAAAAGTGAATATAGTAGGATATTAAGGCAGGAATGTGGTGTGCATAAAGCACAGTCTTGCATGTATAAAGATAGCGAGCCAAAAGAAATTTTGACTCGCTTCTTCGTTATTTGTCGCGTTATGTTATGCTATTGTTATAGTAGGCTTATCGAGCGCTTTATGAAGTTGTTGAGTGCTTCGCCTTTCAACAAACCGTTGCCAAGCAATGCGATGTCTACAAGCTGTTTAACCTTGTCGTTAGAGCTGGCATATTCAGATACCGCCTTGTTTTCATTGTTGCGAATTTCTTCTGCTTTCTTTTCCAGTGCAGAGGCTTCGTCCTTCTTGCTGTCGTCCTTGCGTATTTCTTCAAGAGCGTTGTTGGTTTCGGCAAGAGATGCTTCCATTGGTTTCACTGTATCCTTCAAAGCACTTTCGGCCTCGTTCATCACTTTCTTGATTACAGGATGCTCAGTGTTGATAATCATGTTGTAGCTGTCGGGCAGGTCACCGTAGAAGCTCATTCCTGGTTGCATTGCAGCCATGTCCTTCATGCGTCGCATGTATTCGCTTTGAGTCAGCACGATAGGGTGAGAGTCGCCTGTAAGAGCCTCGAAAGACACGAAGAAATCGCTCTTTTCCATAGCAGGCACTTGTGACTTGAACAGCGTTGTCATGATAGTGCGCTGAAGCGGAGTGATGTCGCTTTCTTTCTTGTTGTCTTTAGGGATAAGGTTGCTGATGACATCGGCATCAACGCGTGCAAATCGGCTCTTCTCAAACTTCTGCTCAAGCATGCCGATGAAGTGCGAGTCAAGCTGTCCGTCCATCATAAGCACGCTATAACCCTTTTCGGTAGCGGCGTTGATATGGGTGTACTGGTCTTCCTTGTTGGTTGCGTATAGATACACTAGGGTGCCGTCCTTATCGGTTTGAGTGTCTTTGATGAGAGTCTTGTATTCTTCGAAGTTGAAATGCTTGTCCTCGGTGTCGGTGAATAGAGCGTATTTCATTGCCGATTCGCAGAACTTCTCGTCGGTAAGCATACCGTATTCAATGAACAGCTTAATGTCGTTCCACTTATCTTCAAAGTTCTTGCGGTCCTTCTTTGCAATTTCTTCAAGTCGTGATGACACTTTCTTAGTGATGTGAGAAGAGATTTTCTTCACATTAGCATCGCTTTGCAGGTAAGAGCGTGACACATTAAGCGGAATGTCTGGAGAGTCGATAACGCCTTGAAGCAGCATCAGGAAGTCGGGCACAACGCCTTCAACCTGGTCGGTAACATACACTTGATTACAGTAAAGCTGAATGCGGTTCTTGTTGATTTCGATGTTGTTCTTGATCTTTGGGAAATACAGAATACCGGTCAAGTTGAATGGGAAATCCACATTCAGGTGAATCCAGAACAGCGGGTCGTCCTGGCCTGGGTGCAGCTCGTGGTAGAACTTGATGTAGTCCTCGTCCTTAAGTTCGGCAGGCTTCTTGGTCCATAGCGGTTCTACATTGTTAATGATATTATCCTCGTCGGTGTCCACATATTTATCCTTTTCCCACTTCTGCACTTTACCGCACACGATAGGTACAGGCAAGAAACGGCAGTATTTTTTCAATAGCGCTTCAATGCGTGACTTTTCAAGGAATTCCTTGCTTTCGTCATCGATATAAAGAATGATGTCGGTACCTCGTTCGGCTTTTTCAATCTCGGTCATTTCATATTCAGGAGAGCCGTCACACACCCAGCTCATAGCTTTAGCGCCTTCCTTATAGGATAGGGTGCGTATTTCCACTTTCTTGGAAACCATGAAAGCAGAGTAGAAACCAAGTCCGAAGTGTCCGATGATAGCATTTGCATCATTCTTGTACTTAGCCAAGAACTCTTCTGCTCCTGAGAATGCAATTTGGTTGATGTACTTGTCAATGTCTTCGGCTGTCATACCGATACCTTTGTCGCTCACTGTGAGTGTGCCTTTATCCTTGTCGATGGTAACGCTCACCGAAGTGTCGTTCAGCACACCGTTAAATTCGCCATGCGATGCAAGAGTGCGCAACTTTTGTGTAGCATCTACGGCATTAGAAACAAGTTCGCGAAGAAATATTTCGTGATCGCTATACAAGAACTTCTTTATTACGGGGAATATGTTCTCGGTAGTTACCCCAATAGATCCTTTTTGCATAAAGTTATGTAGTTTTTTAGTTTGTATTAATTATTAGTTCTAGCGACAGGAAAAACATAGAATGCGGTAAAAAGTTTCCCGTCGGCATAATTACACACCACTGGATATTACAAAAAAAATGCCATAAGCCTCAAGTGTGACATTTTTGCAGATAAAATAATGTTGTGGCAAAGAAAGAAAAAATGCAGATTTTGATGTTTTAAGATAGGTGTGAAAAATATTTGCACATGCCGATAATAACTTTGCAATGTAAAAAGATAATTAACACTTAAAATACACATAAAAATATGAAAGCAATGGCATTAAAATCAGCTCAAAACAATCAATTCTCAGAAGTCATGTCACAATTGGTTTCTGCAGTGGTTAAGACAGCCGATTCGGTAAGTCGCAAAGAAACAGCGGCAGTATTTATGGCAGCGGTCAGCCTGTTGCTAGCAATTCTAGGAGCTGTAATGATGAGTACAAGTGTCATGGTGGCAGGAGCATCATTATTGGCAGTATCACTTTTGCCTATGCTGTATCGCTGGTGCCGTGAAGACTACAACCGTGATTTTTAAGAAGTAGAAATAACAATTTAATAAGGAGGAAAGCAGTATGTTTATTGTAGCAGTTGCAATATGGCTAATACTTGATGTGCTAGGGTGTTGTACCGGCCATGGCCGTGATTGAAGAGTTCAAAAATATGGGCTCCCTGAGATTCGCAGTGAGATGTAGTGGCATATTTGGCGGTGTGTATTCTAGTGAAAATAGAAAGCGCACCGCTTTTTTATGGCGCAATATTCCATAAAAAAAGAGCGAAACTGGAGGTTCCACTCTGAATGTTTTCACAACGGAATAATCCTTATTGTGATTTGCTTTTAAATTTGTATTGCAAATATATATTAAGATTATTGAAACACCAAATTTTTATTTAAATTTGTAGAAAATAAATTAAAACTTCCGTGAGAATGAAAAGAATTTTAGGACTTGATTTGGGCTCATCTAGTATAGGTTGGGCAGTGATTGAAGAATATAGTAAAGAAGTATTGAGTGATAATGACATTGTTGCTAAAGATAAAATTGTGGCAATAGGAAGTCGTATTATACCTTTATCGGTAGATGAAAGCACGCAATTCTCTAAAGGACAGGCATTAACGAAGAATGCCGATAGGACTAAGGCTAGAACTCAACGCAAGGGTTATGACCGTTATCAGCTGCGCCGTTCTCTTTTGATAGAGAAGCTGGCTGAGCTGGGAATGTATAGTGGTTCAGTTTTGAGTTTGTCGAAGTTGGAGTTGTGGGGAGCAAGAGCAAGAGCCGTAACCGAAAAAGTTACATTGCTTGAACTTGGCCGTGTATTGTGTCATTTGAATCAGAAACGAGGTTATCGCACAGCTAAATCAGATTATGATGATAAGGCGCAGAATGCATATGTGCAGCAGGTCGTGAGCCGTTATCGTGAATTGGTAGAGATGGGCTATACTATAGGGCAGTTCATGTATAATGAACTGAAGAAAGATTTCACTTTCAGGTGCAAGGAGCGAATATATCCAAGAAATGCCTATGTAGAGGAATTTGATAAGATCATGGCATGTCAAAAGCAGCATTATCCCGATGTGCTGACCGATGAAGTGATTGACCACATAAGAAATTATATTATTTTTCATCAGCGTCCGTTGAAATCGTGCAAGCATTTGGTCGGTAAATGCGAGTTGGAGCGTCACGACCAGGAATTTAATGGAATAATGCGTAATTGCGGTCCAAAGTGCGCTCCTGCCAGTTCTCCATTGTTTCAGGTGTGTAAAATATGGGAAAGCATTAATAATCTTAATGTGAAGAATCGTATTAACGAAACTCTTGGAATTACACTAGAACAAAAGGAAGCGATTTTTAACTTCATGAACACTAATGAGAAGTTAAAAGCAACAAATTTAAAAAAAATATTAGGTATAAAGTCTAATGAATGGAAATTTGGAGCATCGGTTGGCGGTGGGTTACAGGGCAATATCACATATTGTGCGATAGCAAAAGCATTAGGAAACCTACCCAACAAGAAAGACTTGCTTAAATTTGACCTTAAGGTGAATGATAGCACAATGACCGATAAGGAAACAGGTGAGGTGAGAAATGTGAAAATCATTGATCCTTCATTTGAAAACGAGCCATTATATAAATTATGGCACACATTGTACTCGGTTTCTAACATCGATGATTTACGCATTGTCTTAAAGGAAAAATTTGCTATTGACGATGATGCGGTAATAGAAGAGCTATGCAAGATTGATTTTGTAAAAAGCGGTTACTGCAACAAGTCATCTCGTGCAATGCGGAAGATTTTACCGTATTTGATAAAGGGAGAACAGTATCATTATGCTATTCTATCGGCCTATGGCAATGTAACGCAGATAAAGGTGCGTGAACTGAGCGAGAAACTTAAGCCTATCCCAAAAGGTGAATTGCGCCAGCCGGTAGTTGAGAAGATTTTGAACCAATTGGTAAATTTGGTTAATGCTCTATTGTCGGAATATGGACAATTTGATGAAATCAGGGTGGAACTTGCTCGAGAACTTAAGCAGAATCGAGAAGAACGGAAATCGGCTACCGAATCAATAAATAAGAATCAGAAGATTAATGAAGAAATAGCTTCTCGCATCAAGGCAGAATATGCCCTTATTCCTACTCGTTCGCGCATTCAGAAGTACAGAATGTGGGAAGAAACCGGTCACATATGCATGTATTGCGGTAATCCGGTAAATGTAAAAGAATTCCTTTTGGGCTCTGGTGTTGAAGTGGAACATATTATACCTCGTTCGGTTATATTTGACGACAGTTTCTCTAATAAAGTGTGCGCATGTCGCAAATGCAATAAGGATAAAGGTAATCTCACTGCTTATGACTTCATGAAAACCAAGACCGACGGTGATTTTGATGCTTATCTTGAAAGAGTGAACAAGCTAAGTGATGATAAGCGTATATCTAAAACAAAGAGAGCCAACTTGCTTACTCCTGCAGCTGAATTAAAGAGTGATTTTATAGAGCGTCAATTGCGTGAAAGCCAGTATATCGCTAAGAAAGCTAAGGAAATGCTTCAGTCTATATGCATGAATGTATATTCAACAAGTGGCACTATAACAGATTTCTTAAGGCATCTTTGGGGGTGGGATAATGTGCTTCATACCCTTAACTTTGAAAAATATCGCGAAGCGGGATTGACCGAGATGATAGAGCAGGAAGTCAATGGTAAAAAGATTGAAGTTGAACGCATAGCCGACTGGTCCAAGCGCATGGATCACCGCCACCATGCTATTGATGCATTGACAATCGCTTGTACAAAACAGGGGTACATTCAGCGCATCAACAATCTGAACTCGCTAAAGGAAACCTCGTTCACCTCGTTTAAGGATGAAGAACAAGGAGAACAGACTCGCCAGCGATTAACACGATTGGAACGATATATTAAAATGCAGCCGCATTTCTCTACAGATGAAGTAATGAAGGCGGTAGAGAATATAGCCGTATCATTCAAGGGAGGAAAGCGTGCTGCAAGTGTGGGCAAGCGTTACATATTTAAGAATGGTAAGCGCATTTGCGTGCAGAAAGGAGTGATTATCCCTCGCGGTGCATTGAGCGAAGAAAGCGTGTATGGCCGTATTTGCAATAGTGAGACTGGTAAGCGGGAAATTGTGATAAAGTATAAGTTGGGGCAACTCTCGCTTAAAGATGTGTCTTCTATTGTAGATAAGAAAATTAAGCAAATCGTGTGGGAACGCTTGGAACAATTCGGTGGAAATGCGAAAAATGCATTTGCTGAACCTTTGCTTGATCATCAGGGACGCGTGATTAACAGTGTGAGATGTTACACGGGGTTAAACTCGACTGTCCCAGTGCGTTATAATGAAAATGGTGAGCCTATTGCATTTGTAAAACCGGGTAATAATCATCATGTGGCGATTTATGAAGACGAAAAGGGTAAATTGCAAGAACATATCGCAACATTCTGGCATACTATAGAACGCAAGAAATATGGTGTGCCTGTCATTATTACCGACCTTGCTCAATTGTGGGATAATATTGAAGATAATTTGTCCGAATCGTTTATGAAGCAGTTGCCACCATCTGCTACACGGAAATTCAAGTTCTCAATGCAACAGAATGAAATGTTTATCTTGGGAATGGATGAAGCGGACTTTCAGGAGGCAAT
>JAFOXR010000082.1 GCA_017391675.1 Muribaculaceae bacterium | reverse complement strand
AATTAGCACACAAACTTTTACAAATCGGCTTTTTTGGCAAGTTTTCGGCTTTTTCGCTCATTAATTAAATAATAAATGCTACATTTGTAGAATTGTAATTACACGCGACTCTGCCATGAGATATTTTTTTACCTGTTGCCTATGCATAATCGTGCTATTAGCATCGTGCAACAGCACAAATACCAACAACAATAAGGCTGTGCAAGACAACTTGCACGCTAAAGGTTTCTCCGTTACACATCATAACGGATACACCGTTGTTGAAATAAGCAATCCATGGAAGAGCAACGCCATTCTGCAGAGGTTCACGCTAGTTCCCAGCGGCGCAACGCTACCTGATAGCCTGCCCGACGGAGCCGTTATCCGCACTCCAGTGAAAAGCGCACTTGTATACTCGGCTGTTCATGCCAATGCCATTAAAGAACTGGGACACTTGTCATCGGTTACCGGCGTGTGCGATGCTCAATATTTCACTATTCCCGAAATAACAAGCGGCGTAGCCGACGGAACCATTATAAACGCCGGTTCAAGCATGGCTCCCGTAGCAGAACGGATAATTGCACTGTCGCCCGACATCGTGCTGCTGTCACCTTACCAGAACTCAGGATATGCCGAACATATTCCCAAAGGAATCCCTATCGTAGAATGTGCTGACTACATGGAATCATCTCCGCTAGGCAGGGCTGAATGGATTAAGCTATTCGGACTGCTTTTCAACGAGGAGCAGAAAGCCGACAGCATATACAGTCATGTTGTGGACAAGTACACAAGCATGAAGAAATTGATTGAAAGCGAGCCTAACAGGCCTAAAATCCTTTCGGAAAACATAATAAACGGCACATGGTATGTTCCAGGCGGCAACAGCTATATGGCTCAGATGTTTGCCGATGCTGGAGGCAGCTACGCCTGGAGCGATGTAAACACTACAGGGTCTATTCCTCTGGATATGGCTCAAGTGCTTAGCAAGGCGCACGATGCCGATGTGTGGCTCATAAAGAGTTTCGACCCTGAATTCTCTTACAGCAAGCTCAAGGCTCAGCATGCGCTTAACGAGAAGTTCAAGGCTTTTACAAGCAGGAATGTGTACTATTGCGACACCGAACGCACTACGCTATTCCAGGACTTCCCTTTCCACCCCGAATTCTTATTACAAGAATATATAGCAATCTTCCACCCGCATCTTGCCGATGGATATACTCTTAAATACTTTAAACCTCTAGCTGATGAATAATACTCAAAAAAACAGCATACGGACTACAGTAGCAATCATTGTGCTATGCGCATTAATTCTCCTGCTTGCTGCAGGCAACCTTCTTATCGGTTCGGTAGATATCCCTACTAGTGAAATCATGTCGATTCTAGCAGGCAACGGGGCTTCTAACCCTGTAATGGAAATCATCATTCTTGAATCCCGCATTCCTACCATCATAACTGCACTGCTGGGCGGCGCTGCCCTTGCCGTGTGCGGGCTGCTGCTGCAAACGGTGTTCAACAATCCGCTTGCCGACCCTTCCATTCTGGGAGTGTCAACAGGTGCAAGCCTAGGCGTTGCCATAGTGATGCTGCTCGGCGGTGGACTTCTGGGATCGGCATTCGATTCAGAATTGTCGGGATATATAAGCACACTCGCAGGAGCTTTTGCCGGAGCTATGGCTGTTCTGGCTATGCTACTCATATTCTCGACTTTTGTCAAGAGCGAGACCATGCTGCTTATAATCGGTATAATGGTGAGCTATCTCACTTCAAGCGCGATATCCTTACTCAATTTCTTCGCAAGCGAAGAAGGCGTGCATTCTTATGTGGTGTGGGGAATGGGAAATTTCTCAAGCGTTACAACCGACCAGCTAATTTCATTCTCGGTAATAGTAGTTATAGGGCTTGCCGCTGCACTGCTTATGGTTAAGCCACTGAATGCGCTGCTTCTTGGCACAAAATATGCCGAGAACCTGGGAGTGAACATTCAATCAACACGCAACTGGCTGTTGCTCATCACCGGCATTCTCACTGCAGTTCTCACCGCTTACTGCGGACCGATTGCGTTCATCGGACTTGTCGTACCGCACATTGCCCGAATGCTGCTTAAAACATCAAATCACAACTCGCTATTGCCAGTAACAATGCTCACCGGTTCAGCTATGGCTTTGCTTTGCACCTTCATCAGCGTGCTGCCGGTATCTATAGGCATAATTCCTATTAACGCCATAACTCCAGTTATCGGTGTGCCTATCATTCTGTACATAATACTTAACCGTCGCAAACTGCAATACTTCAACTAAGATGTCGATTTTAAGCGCAAAAGACCTTACCGTAGGCTACCGTAAAGGCAACAGCACCAGCCCCGTAATTTCAGGGCTTAACCTGAGCCTTAGCAGAGGCAAACTAGTGGCTCTAATAGGTGCTAATGGCATTGGCAAATCAACCTTATTGCGCACTCTCGTTGGCAATCAGCCTCCTCTTGAAGGTGAAGTGAGCATTAGCGGCATAAGAATTGGCGAAATAAGCCGTAAAAACCTGTCTCTATTGCTTGGCATCGTGAACACCGAACGCACTCAAGCAGGTGCATTGACAGTGAGAGAAGTGGTTTCCTTAGGACGACAGCCCTACACCGGTTTTCTAGGCATCTTAAGCAAAAACGACAAGAGCATCGTAGAAAAAGCCATGCAAGATGCAGGCATTCTACACAAGGCTAGCAGTTTCCTGGCTGAGCTATCTGACGGAGAGCGACAGAAAGTGATGATTGCAAAGGCTCTGGCTCAATGCACTCCTATAATAATACTCGACGAGCCAACGGCTTTCCTTGATGTAGCCAGCCGCATGGAAACGATGCTGCTGCTTCACAACCTAGCACACAAGCAGAACAAAGCCGTTCTGCTTTCGTCACATGACCTTTCACAATCCATGATGCTGGCCGATGAACTCTGGGTGGTGACCAACGACCAGAAAATAATTAGTGGTAATACCGAAGATGTGGTGCTTTCGGGGGCTATGGATTCAATTTTCGCATCATCTATCATTTCATTTGACCTATTGCAGGGAGACTTCTGCATAAATCTTGATTCCCAATACGACATCAAGCTTAACTGCAATGACAAAATCCTAAAGAAATGGATAGGAAACGCCCTCAAGCGCAACGGTTACGGCATCTCGAATGATGAAGCGTGCAAGAACGAAATAACAGCTATTTCGCCCAACGAAATAACTGTTTCAACGGCACAAGGTTCCATTAAAGCCAATTCCATAAGCGACATGATAGCAATCATCAAGGGTAAGAGCACAAATCAATAAAGCCAAGATTCCCTTTACACCATAAAAAAATGCGGCTGTATCATATGACACAACCGCATTTTTCATATATGTTCCGGAATGCTTACTCAGTCTTTCCGTGACAGTTCTTGTATTTCTTTCCGCTTCCGCAAGGACATGGATCATTGCGTCCCACCTTAGGACCTGCAACGATAGGATTGACTACGCGTTGCTGACCTTGAGGAGCTGCCGCTGCTGCACGCTGAGCTTCTGCACCAGGATAAGCCTCGCGGCTAGTTTGGTACTGAGGAGCTTGTGGGCGTATAGGAGCCGGCGCTTGCTGAACCTGAGGTGCAGGAGCCTGATCAGGATTCTGAGCCACTATAATCTGTCCACGCATCAACTTAGATACCGAACTTGCATTCATTGTGTTAAGCATGTTTGTGAACAGGTTGAACGACTCAATCTTGTAGATTACAAGCGGATCCTTCTGCTCATAGCTTGCATTCTGCACTGAATGGCGCAATTCGTCAAGTTCGCGCAAGTGTTCCTTCCAAGTATTGTCAATAGTCATAAGAAGTACAGCCTTTTGCCATGCCTTTGCAATTGACTTGCCCTTGGTATTGTAAGCCTCTTCAATATCGGCCATTATGCGGTATCCGCGCTTACCGTCGGTAATAGGCACTTGAATCATACCCTTAGCACCGTGTTCCTCAACGATAGTCTGTATCACTGGATATGCTACATCGGCAATGTTGTCCGACTTACGGTTGAATGCATCTACTGCCGCACGATAAATAGCATCTACCTTAGCGCCTGCGTCCATCTTAGCTGCAGCATCTTCGGCAAACGGAATTTCCATTGCGAATGTAGACAGCACTTGCATCTTCAACTCTTCATAATCGAATGCAGCACCATACTTATCTACCAGATTGGTAGCGCAGTCATATATCATGTTAAGAATATCCACACCCATGCGTTCGCCTATCAAGGCATGGTGACGACGGTTATAAACCGCGTTACGCTGATTGTTCATCACATCATCGTAGTCCACCAAGTGCTTACGCACACCGAAGTGGTTTTCTTCCACACGCTTCTGTGCATTTTCTATCGAGCGGGTAATCATTGAAGCCTCAAGCATTTCGCCTTCCTTGAATCCGAAACGGTCAAGTTGCTTAATCATGCTGTCTGACACGAATTTACGCATCAAGTCATCTTCAAACGACACATAGAATACCGAAGAGCCCTTATCTCCCTGACGGCCTGCACGACCACGCAACTGACGGTCGACACGACGAGATTCATGACGCTCGGTACCGATAATTGCAAGACCGCCTGCAGCTTCCACTTCTGGAGTAAGCTTGATGTCGGTACCACGACCGGCCATGTTGGTGGCAATAGTAACAACGCCAGTTCTACCGGCTTGAGCCACAATATCTGCTTCTTTCTGGTGCAGCTTAGCATTAAGCACATTGTGCTGAATGCGGCGCACTGTAAGCATACGGCTCAACAATTCCGATATTTCAACCGATGTAGTACCCACAAGAACAGGGCGACCCTGGTCAAGCAAGTTCTGCACTTCATCAATCACAGCGTTGTACTTTTCCTTCTTGGTGCGGTATACGCGGTCATTCATGTCAATGCGCTGAACAGGCTTGTTTGTAGGAATAGTTACTACATCTAGCTTGTAGATATCCCAGAATTCGCCTGCTTCGGTTTCGGCAGTACCGGTCATACCTGCAAGTTTGTGGTACATGCGGAAGTAGTTCTGCAAAGTGATAGTCGCAAATGTTTGTGTAGCAGCTTCTACCTTTACATTTTCCTTTGCTTCAATAGCCTGGTGAAGACCATCGCTATAACGGCGACCTTCCATAATACGGCCAGTCTGCTCGTCCACGATTTTCACCTTGCCATCTTCGGTTACAACATATTCAACATCTTTAGAGAACAATGTATATGCCTTCAATAGCTGGTTCACTGTGTGTACACGCTCAGCCTTTACTGCATATTCCGACATCAGTTCGTCTTTCTTAGCCAACTTTTCAGAATCGCTCAACGCTTCGTTCTCTACAGCCGAAAGCTGAGAAGCGATATCAGGAAGCACGAAGAACTTAGGATCGTTAGCCTTTCCTGTCAGCACATCGATACCCTTATCGGTCAAATGCACGCTATTGTTCTTTTCATCAATAACGAAGTACAGAGGATCGGTAACGATATACATTTCGCGGTTATTGTCCTGCATATAGTGCGCTTCGGTAGCAAGCATAGCCTGCTTAACGCCTTCCTGACTCAAATACTTTATAAGAGGACCATATTTAGGCAAGCCCTTATAAGCACGGAACAGCTTCAATGAACCTTCCTTTACCTTTTCCTTATCGTCGCTTGCCATAAGGTTCTTAGCCTCAACGAGCAAATCGGTCACTAGCCTGCGCTGTGCGTTGTATACATTTTCCACATTGCTGCGGTATTCCATGAACAACTGGTCATCGCCCTTAGGCACTGGACCTGCAATAATCAACGGAGTGCGGGCATCGTCAATAAGCACCGAGTCAACCTCATCGACAATAGCATAGTTATGAGCGCGTTGCACCAATTCTTCGGGTGCCATAGCCATATTATCACGCAAATAGTCGAAACCGAACTCGTTGTTTGTACCGAATGTAATATCGGCATTATATGCTGCACGGCGTTCTGCCGAGTTAGGAGCAGTCTTGTCAATACAAGCCACCGACAATCCGTGGAACATATACAATGGTCCCATCCATTCCGAGTCACGCTTTGCCAAGTAGTCGTTCACAGTTACCACATGAACGCCGTTTCCAGTCAATGCATTAAGGAACACTGGCAATGTAGCCACAAGGGTCTTACCTTCACCTGTCGCCATTTCGGCAATCTTACCCTTGCTGTCCTTTCCATTTCCGTTGTCGTTAAGCACGATACCTCCGATAAGCTGCACATCATAATGCACCATGCTCCAAGTGACCTCGTTACCACCGGCAATCCAGCGGTTCTTATAGATAGCCTTATCGCCTTCAATAGAAATGAAGTCCTTGCCTTGTGCTGCAAGTTCTCTATCGAATTGTGTAGCAGTTACTTCTATTGTCTCGTTTTCCTTGAAACGGCGAGCGGTATCCTTCACTACTGCAAATACTAGAGGTAGAACCTTTTTCAATTCCACTTCCAGATCTTCAAGGATATCCTTGTTCAGCCTGTCAATCTCTTCCCATAGAGGTTCACGCTGTTCATAATCCAAGGTTTCCACTTCTTCTTTCAAAGCCTGCACTTTGTCACGCTTTTCCTGAACGCTAGCACGCAACTGCGCTTTCACTTCGTCAATCTTGGCACGCAACTCATCGTTTGAGAGTTTCTCCATCTCCGGATAAATCGCCAGGATACTATCCAGTATAGGACGGATTTCACGCAAGTCGCGATCGGACTTGCTACCAAATATTGACTTTAAAAAATCTACGAATCCCATTTTATATTTTGTTTTTATTTTTCAATGATATGAATCCGGCAAGAGGTCTTTTTGTCAAGAAGGAATGTCCTTCATGCCGCTCTCGCAGGAAATAGTTTTCCAATATTTTGCAAAGATAATGAATTGTTCTCAAAAACATGTATTTAAGCCAACTTATTCGAGGATAATCGGCTTTTCTTCTGCTGCATTCGGAGATCGTATTCTCAATAGACGCGAAACTGTAGGAGCCAGCAAGGTTGCATCTATAGGGGTATATATTTTTTGAGATTTTACTTGAGGGTGAAGTATATACACAGGAGTGCTCACCACATTGGCACGCACCTGCTTTACACGCTGATTGGGCGTATTCTCGTTTTCCACAACACTCCAGCCTGGCATTATCTCGATGAACACATCACCAGCATTGCTAGGCACTAGCCCGTTGTGAATACGCTTGGCATTCTCTCCTAAAGGATTGTCAATGATTTCGTCAATAGAGAACGCTTCGGCCACACCGCTCATTCTGCGCAGGAACTCGCTGGCTTTTTTGCGCACTTCCTTGATGTCCACATTCTTCTCTTTTACTGTCTTTTGGTTAAGATAGAATGTTTCACCATAGTAGTCCGATACCCATTGAGCATTGCCATACACTGCCATCAGGTAAAGGTTCAGCAGCGACTTAGCTTTTGACGGAGTGAATTCTCCCACGGGCAGCTTATACTTCTCTTCGGTCTTGGCGTTATCCTCGAAATAGCCCGTAGACGACACAAACACCAGAGTGTTCTGCAGCCCTACACTGCTGTCTATTGCATCAAACAGTCTGCCCAGTTGCTTGTCAAGGCGAAGATATATATCCTGCAGTTCGACACTTCCATGCCCGCATTCGTCATTGAACGGAGCAGCAGTATATGCTATGTTCAGCATATCCGTTTCACCACGGCCACCCATATTCAAGGACTTCAAGAAATCCAATGCAACCGATGTAACTTCCTCGTTTACAAGAGCCGACTTCTTATAGCTAGAATAGCGATCCTTTCTTGACGAAGGGAAAACATATCTGAACGGATAGTATTTCTTATGAACAGGGATATCGGGATATTTCGCCAAGTCCATTGCAGGCGACCACATCATAGTGTCAAGACGCACTGCCAGAGGTGTCTTGTAGTTCCTGGTGGAAATCGCTTGCGGAACATCGGTATAGAATGTTGTTGTAGACCACTTTCCATTCACATCGTTTATCCAGAATGCACCATTGCCTGCATGACCTGCCATAACAATGGCTTGCTGAGCATCGGGTGCTATTGAATAAACCAGTCCCAGGCCGTTGCCGTTTATCTTCAGTTCATCACTTATCGTAGTGACTCTTAAAGCCTTAGGAGACAGATTCTCTGAAGTGAAATTGCCTAGCTTGTCCGGGTCGGTAAGAATATTTTTTGCCGAATGCTTCTGCGCATCATATACTTGCGCACCCGACAGCCCGTTAATTCTTGGATAGGCTCCGGTCACTAGCATTCCTGTAGCCGAAACCTTGTCAATATTGTCAATATTGAAGTCTACATTCTCAAAGCATGCTCCATTTTGAGTGAGCCTATTGAATCCCGATTCGCCAAAATGATTCTGAAGCAGTTCGATATAGTCGCTTCTCAACTGGTCTATAATTATTTCCACTACCAGCTGCGGACGCTCTCCATTAGTTTGCGACAAGGCCGAAAGAGCCACCATCGATGCAAGCATCGATGTTATCAACCGGTTTCTCTGCTTCTTATTTTGTCGCATTTACTTGTTTTCTATAAATTATAATATAGCTTACCGAACGCAATAAAGGACATAGCATAAGCGGGAAGAATGCCGCATTTGCCACTTGTGGTATCCAGTACCACCCTAGCAATAACGCCATAAGCACCGCAAAGTTAGCAAAATGATAGCAATAAAGAAGTTTTTTTGCCGATTTTATCCAAATTAAAATTGCAGGAATCAGATAGAACGGATTTATCCACACTCCATTCCAATTGGGCGATGTCGCTTCATGAGTAGACACAAAGATCAAAAAGAACAGCAGCATTCCATACAACGACAGTATTCCATACAATGCAGAATCAAACCATCTGGTAACTTTTCGTTTCCTGATATCGCGAATGCTTATAGTCAGTGTAAGAACTAGCAGCAACACAAATAGTGTCATAGGCTTTGCCCATACTGGAGTGGGCGGCAATATGTCTCCGTTTTCATCTCCTTCGTTCAGCACTACAGTATTACGGACAAGCGGCACACGCTTTCCGTCTCTTACGAATGTAGCGCCTGCGCAAGCATTCATAAGCACCATAGGCACAAACATCTGTTCACGATAGGTGATTGCGCGGTCAAGACCCGTTCCTAACGCCATGTCTATTCCAAACTGGGACCAAGCATAATTGGCATTATAGCGGTGCATCATTTTGCGGAATGTAGCAGTATCAGGCATTGCAGGATATTCCAAAGTGCCGCCTGCCGCTTTCTCAATAATGTCACGAGGGCGTGTGGCACAATTATCCAGCACATAATTATAGCGATAGGTTGCATTCTGCGGCAAAGCGTTTATCATCAGATACCGATAGGCTGCCATAGCCTGGTCTTGCGAGAAGTTAAGTTCCTGCTCCACCACCTTGCGCCTGTCATATCCGTAAAGCATATACTCATCGCTATACCCTTTCACCATATAGTCGGTTTCGCCTTTCACAAAACGATAAACGAAATTAGGCGCATTGAAATCAAAGATGCCGTAATTGAAAAGCACCCCGCTGCCATCGGGCAGCTTCACCCTAATCCCTGCATGTCCGTACAGCTCATATACCTGCTCACCAGGATAATATGTCACAAGGCTCACAGTAATGCTGTCCTGCCCGGCAGCTGCACTGGACGGAATTTCTGCTTTTATTTGCGATTGCACTGAAACACAGCACAACATCATCAACGATATAACAACTAATATTTTTTTCATTTCATTACTCATAAGCCATTGCGAAATTACTTATATTCCAGCATTCCAACAAATTCTATTTACCGCCCCCGTCTATTATTCATTTTCTTGGGCATCACCCTCGTTCTTGAGGCGATATTCCCGGGGGGATACTCCCACATGCTGCTTGAAGAACTTGCCAAAAAATGATTGATTCGGGAAGTTCAATGCCACACTAATCTCCTGTATTGTGCTAGCCGAAGAGCGCAGCATCACCTTAGCCGTCAATATCACATATCCGTCAATCCATGCACCCGCCGTTTTTCCACTAACATTCTTCACAACTGTTGAAAGATGCTTGGGAGTGATGCATAGCTTATCGGCATAGAACTGAACCGACCTCTGTTCTCTGAAATTATGCTCCAGCAATGTGAAAAAGTTGAAGAAAATCTCATCATTTCGGGAATGCTTAACCGCAGTATACATATTACGCGTCTTATAAGCCGACAATGCAGTGTAAAGCAACGACTGCAACATTCCGTTCACAACTTTCTTCTTGTATATCCCCACATCGGAACGAACTAGCATCCACAAGAACGAGTGCATTTTCTTAAGCATATCCATCTCTTCTTCTGTCAATTCAATTACAGGAGAAGACCGGAAGGTCATAACCGCTGGCAAAGCTGTGATAATATCGGGAACCAGTTCGTCTACGCAACGATTGCTCACAGCTATAAACAATCCTTTGAAGTCATCGGTATGCCTATAGCCGTGCAATATATGGTCGGGCATAAGAGTCACAAGACTATTTGCCGGCACCTCATATTCCTTTAGATTAAGTTCCACACACGCACTTCCTTGAATACACAGCACGAATATGGGCATTTCTATCATTACAGGGTCTTCTACCGTCACCCTGCGTATATCATCGAAGATAAACACATCTTCGTCTATCTTATCAGGATTGATTAACTCGTCAAAATCGGTTACTTTTACAAGGGTCTGTTTTTCTGAATTTCGCATAATTACGCAATATTTACTACAAAAGTAGACAATATTTTTTTGTTTTAAGACAAAAAAACGAAATTTAGAACATTTATTTCTTCATCTGACCTTTTGAATGCACTTTTTTAATCCCAATTTTGCAACCACTAGCTTCATATAGAAAAATTGCACTTTTCTATTATTTATAGATTCTATTCATAAATATGAAATGCCCTGCTCGTGAGAACATGGCATTTTTTTTCATATTACAGATTCACTCAGTTATTACTTCTTTAAAAATGGAGATATGGCACGAATTACCAGTCCCACCCAGAACACTACCGAAGTTCCGGCTACCATATACACCCAATCCATCACCGACAATGCCTCTACACTGAACATCTTGCCTCCGAACTGAACAATCAGCACTTGACCAACAAAGATTACTAGCAAAGAGGCAAAGAAGATTTTTGACTCGCCCAACTTGCTGAATATGCCTTCAACCGAATCAAAGCATTTCACATTGAACAGACTCCAGAACTGCAAGAACACAAATATCGTAAAGAACATAGTGCATTCCACTGTTGTCAAGCTGTCGGCACTAGTATAATTGAAATCAAAATAGCTGCGGAAGTAATCAACTATACTGAAATCGGTCATGCTCACAATTTCTGCATTCTTGAAATACTGCAATAGGCCAAATAATGCAACGATAAACAACAGCCCTACTCCAAAGATGTATTTCCACATCGGTTTTGTGATGATAAAATCGTTATGCTTGCGAGGACGGTCTTTCATCACGCTCATTGAAGCAGGAAGCGACGCAAACGACAACGCTGCAAATGTATCCATTATAAGGTTCACCCATAGCATCTGTGTAACCGTCAAAGGAGACTGATAGCTCATGAACGCACCCATTGCCACAATAGCACATGCCACTACATTGACAGTAATCTGGAACAAGATGAAACGCTGGATATTCTTATACAATGAGCGTCCCCACATCACCGCCTTTGATATGCTGGCAAACGAGTTATCCAGAATTGTAATGTCACTTGCTTCCTTTGCCACCGATGTACCGTCACCCATTGAAAGTCCCACTTGCGCAGCATTAAGCGCAGGTGCATCGTTTGTTCCATCACCGGTTACAGCCACCACATGACCTGCATCTTGCAGAAGGTTCACCAGACGGGACTTGTCGCTCGGACGCGCACGCGACATTATCTTTATTTCCTGAGCGCGCTTCTGTGCTTCCTTGTCATCAAGCGCAGCAAAATCAGGACCTGAGATATGGTTCCTTTCTCTCGTATCATCTTCTTTCCACAATCCTACCTGACGACCTATTTCGCATGCTGTGCCCACTGTATCACCTGTGACAATCTTCACATCTATTCCGGCTCCTAGGCAATCGTTGATTGCAGCAGGAACATCTGAACGCACAGGATCGGCAATAGCAGTCACGCCTATAAGTTCCAGCCTATTGGCAACCACCTTGCGGTTTTCTATAGCTGCATCGCCGTCTTCAAGCACTTGGTAAGCAAAACCTAGAGTACGCATTGCCTTTGCCTGGAATCCAGCCAGCATCTTTTCTATATCGGCTACAGCCACACCTTCGGCAATCGTCTTGCTCATCTTTATCAATATTTCAGGTGCGCCCTTCACATAAAGCACTCGCTTGCCTATAGCCTTGCTTTCCACTATGGTAGCCATGTACTTACGCTCAGTCGAGAACGGCAATTGCTCAACCACTTTCACGCCTTCACGCACAGGAAGATAGTCCACGCCATTTTCCCTCAACCATAAAAGCAACGCTCCTTCTGTTGGATTTCCAAGCGCCTTAGCCTTTTCAGGATTTGACACATCGAGATAGGCTGTTGAATTACATGCTATGCATTCAGCTATCACTTTTGACATAAGACTATCGCCAAGAGCCGACTTTTCCCCAAGAGAGAAGAAATGCGCTTCACGCACACTCATTTGGTTCTGAGTAAGCGTACCGGTCTTGTCGGTACATATTATATCGGTAGCACCCATTGTTTCGCATGCATGCATCTTTCTCACCAGGTTATTGGCTTTCAGCATGCGGCGCATACTTAATGCAAGGCTTAGAGTCACGCTCATTGGCAGCCCTTCAGGAACTGAAACAACGATAAGCGTAACAGCCAGCATTATGGTAGACATTGCATAATTCAAGAAATCGGCCGTAAATATTTCGGCACTGTAGTCATACATTGCAAAACGCCCCACAAGAATAATTCCTGCAACGACATAGCTCATTACCGATATCACCTTGCCTAAGCGGTCGAACTGCTCAAAAAGAGGAGTCTTGCGGTTATCTTCTATCTGCGCTTCGGTATAAACCTTTCCGTATTCAGTGCTATCACCCACCGCAAACACACGCATCACACCATGACCTTCCATTACCGTAGTGCCACGCATCACATGATTTGAAGGATAAGTTACTTCCTTTTCCTTGTTCTTTGCATCTTCGGGCTTATGAGTTTTGTTAATCATAGGTTCGCCAGTGAGCGTACTCTCATTGATGCTCAGCATCATGCTGTCAAGCAGTTCTCCATCGGCAGGCACTTCTTCTCCGGTTTCAAGCAGCACCACATCGCCCACCACAATTTCCTTGCGAGGCACCTCAGTGATTTTGCCGTCACGCACCACTTTCACTTGAATATCGTCATTCACCTGATTAAGAAGCTGGAATTTCTTATTGGCATTCACCTCAACGATAAACCCAACTACCGTAGCAAGCATTACTGCTACAAAGATTCCTAACGGCTCAAGGAATACCGACATGTCATGACCTAGCCAGAACGCTTCATAAGCCGAAATTCCAACCGACAACACCAACGCCACTAATAGAATGCGTATTAGCGGGTCCTTGAACTTTTCTAAAAATTGTACCCATAACGAAGTCTTCTCGGGCGGTGTGAGAATGTTCACGCCATTCTGCTCACGACTTTTAATGACTTCTTCTTGGCTTAATCCGCCAAAATGATGTTTTTCCATTGATTCTTTAATGTTTAAATACTATTTATAAAGGCTATAATGCACACGATTTGCTCGCGGCTCTTCATTAACAACACAATTTACCAACTGCATTGCACTGCAAAGATATTAGTTTTTATCCAAATGCACTAACAATAAATACAAAAAACTAAACATAGATTCGTTATCAATCCCGCATAGACATCATGCTGTTATTCAAAAATAATAACACAGGCGACAAATCATATGATTCATCGCCTGTTGTTTTTAAATATCTGTTATGATATCAGAAACGCAAGCTCACATAGAAGCGAACTGAGCTTGTGTTCATTTTTTGTTTTGCGGTCTTAATCACATCGGTTGGGTCGATATCGTCGGTTACCGATTCATCATCAAAAGAGAAAGTCTTGTACTTTGCACTACCCCAACGGTATTCTGCACCTAGAGAAATAATTTTCCATGAAACAGCTCCACCAGTCACGAAGTAATTGGCAAAAGCGCCGCTGAATTGCATGTCTTCGTTTGCATCGTTATAAAGCACTGCCGAGAAGCTTGGCGCATAACGGAAATATGCATTTATCTTAAGGTAATTTACCGGGTTCACTGTGATGCTTGGGCCTACATGCATTGAGTATTCCAATTGATGTTGTCCCCAATCCTTCTTTCCTACAAATTCTTCAAAATCAGATGGAGCATTTTCAATATCTTCACGCACAAAATCTTCTTTCAACTTAGCATAGTTCAAGTCTACCTGAGTCCAGTCAATACCGAATTTAATCATTCCCAAGATAGGCTTGCTGTGCAAATAATAGGTTGTACCCTTAACCAACGACACTGCAATGTCACTCTTCCACTTCATTCCATTGTCCTTGTTTTCAAGAGTCTGGATTCCATAACCCACATTAAAATACTTCTTGCGTCCCCAAGCATTGATGCTTGATTCTTCTGCTACAGCCGATAGTCCTACGAAGATTACGGCTAGCACAGTCAACAAAATGTTCTTTTTCATAAGATTATTATTATTTCTGTTAATACTTTGTCAATTCCTCTATTAAAACACTTCTTACGCTCTTGCAGTCCTATACCGAGAATGTAAGGCGTTTTCCTCTTGAAGTGCCTAGCACTTCTCCATTTTCATACACCTTGTTTCCGTTAACAAATGTTGCATGCACTCTGTTGTGGAATCTCACCCCTTCAAATGGAGACCAGCCACAACGGGACTTTATATCACTTGCATTCACCGCATAAGATGCATTAGTATCCACAAGCACCAAGTCGGCATAGTACCCTTCTCTGATAAAACCGCGCTTGTTTATGCGATACAATGTTGCAGGAGCATGGCACATCTTATCCACTACAGTCTCGGTGGTAAACACGCCCTTGTCAGCCATTTCCAGCATTGCCACAAGCGAATACTGAACCAGCGGCATTCCCGATGCTGCAGTAAAGCAGCCGCCTTGCTTCTCGCTCATAAGATGCGGAGCGTGGTCGGTAGCAACTACATCTATTAATCCATTCTTCAAACCCAGGCGCAACGCATCACGATCGGCTTGAGTCTTCACTGCCGGATTACACTTGATACGATTGCCGTATTGCACATAATCGTTGTCGGTAAACCATAAATGATGCACACACACTTCGGCTGTAACTTTCTTTTCGGCTAGCGGTTTAGCTTCAAACAGCGACAACTCCTTTGCCGTAGACATGTGCAGCACATGCAAGCGTGTTCCGCATTCATGAGCCAGTTCCACCGCCCTAGCCGTACTCACATAGCAAGCCTCGGCACTACGCACAAGCGGATGAAAATACACAGGCAAATCATTGCCGAAACGGCCGCTATAATATGCCTTGTTACGGTTTATAGTGGCTTCATCTTCGCTATGAATTGCTATTATCGATGGTATTTCGCTGAAAATAGAACGCAATGTTTCCTTGTGATCAACAAGCATGTTACCAGTAGACGAGCCCATAAACACTTTCACACCACACACCTGCGAATAGTCCACTTTGCGCAATTCAGCGATATTATCGTTAGTAGCTCCTGCATAGAAACTGTAGTTGGCAGGAGAAACTTGCGCAGCTCTCTCATATTTTTGCTCAAGAAGTTCAACAGTTGTTGTGGCAGGCTTATTATTCGGCATATCCATAAACGAAGTCACACCACCTGCGACAGCAGCATGCGATTCAGTTTCAATATCGGCCTTATGGGTGAGTCCCGGTTCACGGAAATGCACCTGGTCATCTATTGCTCCAGGCAAAAGCAGCATTCCTTGGGCATCGGTACATTCGGCGCACTCATCAAGCTCGCATTGCGATGGCTGTCCCTCGCCCACTCTGCTTATGAGTTCCCCTTCTATAACGACATATCCCTGAGTGCGCTTGCCTTCATTAACGATTTCAGCGTTATAAATAATATGCTTAGCCATTTCAGTTAAGTTTCTTTTGAGCATTACGGTCATAGGACTTAAACCAGCTTCCCACTTTAAGCTTTATGACCCCGAATACGGCTTCTCCGAAGATGCTGGAATTCATCTTGCTAGTACCTAGAACACGGTTCACGAAGATGATAGGCACTTCCTTGATCTTGAAACCGAATTTGAAAGCTGTAAACTTCATCTCAATCTGGAACGCATATCCTTTGAATCTTATTTTGTCAAGATCCATTGTTTCAAGGACTTCCCTACGATAGCACACGAATCCTGCGGTAGTGTCGCGCACGCTCATTCCTGTCACTATACGCACATAAGCCGAAGCGTAATAAGACATCAGCACGCGGCCCATAGGCCAGTTAACCACATTCACTCCTGTGATATAACGCGAGCCTATCGACACATCGGCGCCCTCATCGGCACATGCCGCACGCAATGGGATAAGGTCATTGGGATTGTGGGAGAAATCGGCGTCCATCTCTATTATGTAGTCATACTTCTGCTCTATAGCCCACTTGAATCCGGCAATATAGGCAGTGCCAAGCCCTTGTTTTCCAGGGCGTTTAAGTATATGCACTTGCTGTTCACGCGTCATTATGTCCTCAACGATAGCAGCTGTGCCGTCGGGTGAATTGTCATCAATCACCAGAATGTCAAACTGATGTCCTAGCCCAAGCACTGCTTCTATAATCTTGGAGATATTTTCCTTCTCGTTATAAGTGGGAATAAGTACTACACTATCCGATTTCTTTGTGTCCATATCTATTTGTTATGCGTTTGTCCTTTAAAATGGCAAAGTTAATAAAATTCTATTTATAGATGTTATAAATGCCTGTCATTTATATCCAATACATGCATTTTACCCGAAAACGACATTGTATTTGCCAAGCAACAGCGACGGATAATATGACAGTTTTGCCTTACGAAGCCCTTCATCTCCCGCATCGTCCTGACGGTTTACCCATTCAACTTCGGGGTACTTAGCATGTATATATTCGGCAAACTGACGGTTTATGCTCTCAGCCGAACCCGCAACATCTCTCAATGATTTCTCGATATGCACATGAAGCACATTATTAAGCACCTCGCCTACGGTAAATGCCACCACTCGATCTCCATTCTTAAGACACTGCGCCTCAAATGGATAGCGCTCCAGCTGTTCCAGCACTTTCCACACCTGCTCGCGCTCATAGCTAGCCATAGGCGACTGTTTGCCTTCAATGCACACTTGCCTGAAACACTCTTTTACCATATCCATGTTGTCAGGCAACACAGGTTCTAGAACTGCTTCTGGATTGTCCTGCATGAAGCGGTTGCAATGATTGCGTTTCTTGCTCAGCTTTTTACCCTTAAGCGTAGCTAGGGATTCTATGTCATAGATATAATCGCTCCACTGATTCAACGGAGATATTTCCTCAGGACCAAGCGACTTGAAATCATCAAGCCACATATCGGTTATAGCCGAAAACTCCAGGCGATAACCATATTCATGGCAATATTCCTTAAGCAATGCCACCGATTCCCGAAAAGGCAATCGGCCTATCGGCATAGAAAACGCCCGCTTCCTACGGTCGTCCTCAGCCACACCTTTTATGAACAATGTATCCCTATAAATGCAGTACCGGTATTTGAAGTAGTCAATCCACATCAGCAGCCCTCCTGCAGTATAGTCGCAGGACATTCCTTTTAGCGACTGCAGAAAAGGATACACTTCATGAAGCGAGTCAAGCGTGAGTTCCCGAAATTCCAACGGAGAACGCTCATTCCTCCTATCGCCATGGTCACCGGATTGTTTCTTATTTATATTCAAGCCTTTCATATATGCATTAATAACATAAATACCGCATTTGCAGTTCAACATACTATTTGTTTTACGATTACAAAATTACTTATTCCTGTAAAAAGTCAAGAATTTATCACTATTTTTGTGTTATAAACTTAAACTGCATTACTATGAATAATTTTATTTATGACATACCAGTAAAGGTATATTTTGGCGAAAACCAACTTTGTCATCTCAGCGAAGAGCTTAAGAAATACGGAAACCGCGTACTTTTGACCTATGGAGGCGGATCAATCAAGCGCATCGGGCTTTACGACCGCGTGATTGCAGAATTGCAGAATGCAGGCCTGGAAGTGTTTGAATTATCGGGCATTGAGCCTAATCCACGCATTGATTCTGTAAGAAAAGGAGCACAAATGTGCAAGGAACATAACATTGATGTACTGCTGGCAGTAGGAGGTGGTTCTACAATTGATGCCACCAAATTCATGGCAGCAGGAGCCTGTGTAGACCACGACCCATGGGATTTTCTCAGCGAGAAGTGGGCTCCTATCAAGAAAGCATTGCCTATAGTTACTATCCTCACCCTATCGGCGACAGGCTCTGAAATGGATAGCGGCGGCGTAATCTCCAATCTGGAAACAAAAGACAAAATCGGCCGTCTGGCTCCAGCCATGCTGCCAAAGGCATCGTTCCTCGACCCTACTTTGACTTATAGCGTGAACGCCTATCAAACGGCTTGCGGTGCCGCCGACATGATTTCACATATTCTGGAAGTCTATTTCAACATGGAACAGGACTTGTATATGCTCGACTGCTTCATGGAAGGCATGCTTAAAACAATCATCAAATACACACCTGTTGCACTGAAAGAACCGGAAAACTACGAAGCACGCGCCAACTTGATGTGGACATCGTCATGGGCAATCAACGGATTCATTGACGGAGGAAAACGACAAGCATGGAGCTGCCACCCCATAGAGCACGAACTATCAGCAATATACGACATCACTCACGGGCTAGGCCTTGCTATCATCACTCCTAGATGGTTGGAATATTGCCTTGACGAGACCACTGTATCAAAATATGTACAGTTTGCCACCAATGTTTTCGGCGTAGACTCCTCGCTTCCGCCAATGGACATTGCAAGAGAAGGAATAAGCAAATTGTCGGAATTCCTGTTTGACACCATAGGTTTGCAACGCACATTCACCGAAGTGGGAATCAAAGCCGAAGATTTCCCGGTAATGGCTCGTAAAGCATGCGGAAACAAAATCCTTAAAGGTTTCAAGCCACTTACACAACAAGACATCGAAGCCATATTCCAAATGTGTCTATAAATAGAGAACAACAGCAGTAAACCAAACAGCGAGTGTGATTCGTTATCACACTCGCTGTTCTCATATCAGTCTTTTTATCTCTACACAAGAGGTGCCAGTGCTATACGACTTAAAGCATTCCTCATAGATTAAATATTAACCATGTTATTTGCAATCAATTTGCGATATATATATTTACATAAACATGCAAATGCATATATCATATAAGGCAATGCATTTATTAAAAATGGTAGTACTAATTGTTCTATAACAGAATATACAATCTCCTTTTTAGGAAATAAATAAAAATCTGCGAGCAAGTATTCTTCAGTTGTGTATGATAGCATGGACCTAAACCATTCACAATCACACAGAATATAGTAAATCATCACACCAACAGAAATAAATATCGCAGATTGTATATAGCAATACAGAGGACGAACGCCTATAATAAACCTCCTTCTCCAGTTTTTTCGTAAAAACAGCGAAGGAAATGCAAGAATATATATAAGAAACAGAATTAAACCAACTATAAAAAACAACTGATTACACAGCATGATTAGATATATTCCGAGGACAAAAGAACTTAAAATCCAAGAGAATAGAATCATATATGCATTCTTGCGTTTTATAAGTTTTACCACCTTGCGAAGAATCCTTTTGTACCCTGGCAATTTGTTATGTAGCAATTTAACACAAATCCATAATGTTACATGTACGAATAGCACCGTTATCATCACTGCTCGATAACTAACCATTTGTTTTAAAAATTGATCATACCAACCTGCATGTGCAAATGCAGGAACAGCCATAAGTACCGAGAATAAAACTGTTATTACTTTCTTCATATCAATAATCTTCAACTACAAATAAAAATATTCTTTCTGCATCATCTTGCCCGATTTACACCTCACTATGTTTTCAACAATCTCCACAAAACACCAAATTCCACAACAAACAACAATAAAAATATCATTAGTGTTTTTGAAAACAAATCATCTGTTATCACATCTTCATGTCGCAACTGAACTGAATAAGTAGAATATAATGTTTTAGCACCAAACACTCTGAAATATTCACCTCTATGTTCAAATTCTTCTGCAACACGACGCTCATAATCCCTTTCATCCAAGAGATTCATCAATGTCAAATGATAATATTCATTATCAATTTTAGACTTCAACTTTACAATAGGATTACCATCGGTATATCCCTCATAATTGCGTAAGAACATCATTAAATCGCTCTCAACATAACCAGTCGGTGAAGTATTAGTATCACGCACATTGATATAAGTTGGAAAAAGAAGAAACCTATCAACATCCAACGGTTTCGCGACATCTTCTGCTAACGACTTAGTGCGCTTCTTTACAATTTCCAATCCCCAGCCATAACTAGATTCTCCTTTTCGATCAACCGAACTTACATTTACCTCATATGTCCTAATCCCCTCAGGACCTTCTTCATCTGTAACAGATGTATAATCATAGCTATAAGGAGTTACAAAACTTTTCACAAAAATATCCCCGTTCTCAAAACTTGAATTAAAATCATTCACAGCCTGATTATACAACCTCTCATTCTTATTTTCCACATATAGGTACACTCCAACATACACAATCAATAGCAAAATAAAATTTACCACAACCAAAACAAATTTTCTGATTTTCTTGCTCATAACAGAACTTTATTAGATTACTACTTCATTCAATCGTTTTGTGCATTAAATTAGTCTCTCTTATTTTTGTCATAAGATTTACATACATACACACCACCTCTATAAGTTTCTTCGCTTTATATCTGCATCGCAGTCTACGCATAAACAAATATCCGCCAACAACATAAAGCCTACAGCACCAGAAACAAGACCTTATTCTTCACATTCATATTCTGTTATAAAGTTTCTTTTACATTGACCACAATACATTCTTTTTGAGTCTATTCTGCTCAACTGGCTACCACAATCTGGGCAGAAAAAGATACCTTTATTATTATGTCCAGTGCCCAAACTCATTCTTAGCTTATATGAAATTTCTCGTCCATGTTGAACAATCGTGCGCGCAAGCCGTTCATACATATTGTCATTGCAACACGCAAGGCACTCCCTACATATATACTTACCATTTTCACATTGCTTTGTATCTCTAGAGTCTATCAATCCTTTTTTACAGTTATAACAATAGTTCAAATAAATTCTGGCATTATATTCATTACACTTATCGTTTATACACCTAAAATAATAATATCTGTTACGACTCTCTTGTCTGATTGGAAATAATAAGTGTCCACAGACTCGGCACCTTAATTGTTTAAATCTTTTATTAGCCTTAGATATTATTGCTGCAAAATCTTTTACTTCTTTTGAAAGTTCATATAAACCATTCTTCGCTGTTCTTATTTTTTCATATCCAAGAATTCTACTTATATTTAATATAGTATACTCAGACCATTTAAGTTTTCCACTTACATGTTGTTCCAAATTACTACGAAAACAAACTTTTCCCATACACCAATAATAGCTCAGCCCAGTAGCACAATGTTTTTCCCAATTTATGTCTGGGGTACAACATTTATTACTATTTTGCCTTTCTTTTTTTAGGAAACAACTTTCTATTGCGTTTTTACCATCATTTTTTTTGAAATAAAACAAGTCCCTAAGATCTCTTAATTTTTTCTCATTATACGGAATTTCATAATAATCACTCCTCGTTGATACTTCTCCTAAATAATTCTTTAACGATTCTTGTATCTCTAATCCTGAAAGATTAAAATCCACAACTCTATAACTATTTTCTTGAAATTTACAAAGCAGTCCCAAAGTATACGATTTAGGATAAATCCTAATTTTCAGAGGTCTAAAAAAGTCTTTAATAAGTTCATCCAACTTATTTAACTGCTCTGATTTTACCAAACAAGTAGATTCGCCTAGCTCAAACTGCATTGTATCTATTCTAAGCAATTCTTCTATCTTTTGTCGTATTTTCTCACAGGATACTTCCAAAAGCTTCAACTCTGAATTTTCTCTACCTTCTATAGGTTTTATTAAATAGGCATTTAACCATATTAAATCTATTTCTGGCACTACCCAAACATTGTCACATGATTTTAAATATGCACAATCATTTTTTTTACATTTCTCCCAACTCATTAGTTCTACTGATTCTCCTTCATATATACAGTATTCTTTTCTACTAAATTTAGTATCAAAAAAGTGTTTTAATCTTTGTTGTATAACATTATCATCAGATAAATCTGCATCAAGTTCAAAAATAATTGCATAATCAATAAAACCCACGAATTCTTCATTATATACTGCCCCTCCGTTACAAGTAGGAAAAATCTCGTCCAAATTAAATTTTATTTTTGGATTCTCCACATCGCATTTTTGAATAGCCATATCAAGCACGCCATCCATTTCCAGAAATGAATGACCATTCGATTCCTTTAAAGCTATTATTGAATCACATAACAGTTCACTTGTAATATCAATAGGAGCATCTGGAGATTCTATACAATCTCGACATCTAGCATAGACATTCATTCTATTATTTCTGAAAGTTCTAAACAAATCTATATCAAAACTTAGATTTCCTAATTCTACATCAAAAAAATATCGTCTAATAACACTCAATTTTATTTTAGGTTTTAACAACGGATAATAATCTTTTAACATCCAATTTTCAACCAAACCATTTGAGTCCAACCATTCATGCAAGCAATTCAACGCATACAGAGATTTGCTACTTTCATGACAAACGCACCCGTCTTCTATTATTGAATCAATATTTTCAAAAAGATTTTTATTCTCATCAATTGAAATTTCTGAATATATTTTATATTCCAAATTAAATTCTAGCAGTACGCTCCTTATCTGTTCTTGTTTATTTATTGATAAACACCGACCAATTTTGCTTATAATATCTAAAACTATATTCTTATTAAAAGAATTTAACTGATGAATCGCAGACAGAAGCACATCAGACCTCCAACAACAATAATTGAGGCACCATAATAAATATTTGAACTTATACTCATCATTGTCTATCACACTTATTATAACCCTAATCATATCTTCAACTGAATTCAGATTCATTTCATGACATGAATATTCACACCAGGATTTGTTATCATCAATCTCAACATCAGCTAGCATTAATACACAATCCAAATATTCATTAAAGTTATATTTAGCCTCAAAATCTATATTGTCATTTTTCGATACCCAAAAAAATCCATCATATATATATCCAAAACCATTTTCATAGTGTTGTTTTATTTCTTTATGTATAAAAAATAAAGACTTTGTCTTAAATGTATCAATAAAGTCCTTTTTTATTTTTACATTAAACATATTATATCGTTTTTAAAGTTTCCATTCCCAGATGACTTTGCTTCGGGATAGTATAATTTATCATTCTACTACAAATTTACATTATGAAAAATTTGATTTCTAACAGTACTCAAAAAAAAGACAAAAGGCTAAATCTTAACGATTTAGCCTTTGCAAACATTCATATAAATCACATTTATACCAAACTAATTCCTTAAATCCTTTTCGTTTCTTACCTTTGGGAATAGAACCTTTTGCCACATGCAAATCAAATGTAGGTATAGACATATTCATAAATTCAGCCGCCGATTGTTTGCTCATAGGTTCTCTTGCTATAATATTAATAATATCTATAGCTTCTTGTTCTCCTATATCACAAGTATTTGACTCAAGTTTATCGGCAACATGCCTCAACTCTTTTGCTAACATTTTTATTATGTACATATTTTCTTTGATTTAAATTTAAGCACTAATATAATTAATATCGTTGTTAAATAAATTATATAACACAAATTTATTAAATGTACCTCACTAAAATATATCTTAGGAAAAAGAATCGATATAGCAATCATTATTACAACAATAAAATTAGAGATAATTAGAAGCCTATGCCAACTACAAAACTTAAACACATTACTACACACCCAAAGCAATATCGCAGTAACAACAGAATTTCCTACCAAGAAATCAAAAATATGATATGGTACATTATTTTGTATTCCAAAGGAGTATAATATATTATTAGCCAAAATACCTATCATTTGTATTATTGGTATATATTTAATTATTAGTATTAATGCTTTATTCAACATAAACCCTTTTATCTCAAATATAATTTCCAAAAAACGATAGTCTTATAATTTCTCATCAAAGATACTTTATATATGACAGCTTTTCTAATATTAATCACCTAAAAACAAAAACATTAATTATCAACCTATTAACCTTCACAAACATTTATATTACACACTTACCGAATCAGCATTCCTTTGCCTTTTTTGCTATCTTTTTTTAAAGTTTATAATTAATATCATTATCAAAAAAATTGAATATACTACATAATACAAGATCAATAGTTCTAAATCACTAATTGGTATGTGAAATACACGATCTATACAAATAATCAATATAATAATAAAATTAGAAACAACTATCAGTCTATGCCAAACTCCATACTTAAATATCACACTACAAAACAAAAGTAATATAGTTGCCACAACAGAATTACCGGTTATTATATTACTTAAGCGACAATACTCTAAAAGCATATTATGATAAGTCATTGTATTAAAAACTATTACACAAATCATTTGAATAAAAGGTATATATTTAATTAGCAATATTAAGGTCTTATTCAGCATACATCATTTGTCATAATTTCCGATTACAAATTTATGTATTTTTAATTTACTTCTAAGTTATTTCATAACCATTTTTTCTCTAAATCTAATAACTGATACTATCATTAAGAATAGGTCTTTGGGGTCTTTAAAGTCTCTAACTGCCAAAATGGACTTACGCCAGTTAACGCCAAACAACCTGCAATCACCTTTTCTCACGACAAGCTTTTCTCATTCTCATCATTTTTTCACTGAAACCGCCTTCTTTCAAGAAATCGCTTGACAGCCGTTGCAGTTGTCTATATAGCAAATAATCAGCCTGTTTGATTAAAACAATAGCCATATTGGCAATTGTTTCCGCTGAACGAGTTTCCGCTAGTTTCATGAAATATGCACTATCATTATGCTCCTTCCCTATCCTTCTCATAGCCTCAACCTCCACAGAATTCGCCTCCCACTGGTTATGATTGCGAGTGTGAAAATAGTCTTCAAAATCAACTAGCAACTCATGCAGGCTTGCTTTTGCTACATTGAGCAATTTAATTTCTGTTTTTGAGGAAGTAACCGATGCAGCGCAACCCTCAACAATATTTTGTTTACCTGAACGCGCAGCTTGCACCATTTGATCTATCGTCCTATCTCCTCGCTCAAGATATTTATGACAGAAATAATAAGTAAGACGATAAATAACCTCAGCTTTCTGGTAGCTTATCAAATTCTTATAATTTGTCCCTTTCAATGGCAATAATTCTTCGCTCATAGTCTTCATCTTTACACACAAAGATAGAGAAAAAAGACAAAGATTACAATTCAAGTCATCGTTATGGATTCGGCCGACCTTATATCCGTTATCGACTCTAATGACCTTAATGACTTTTATTCTCGTCAAAAAGGCATTTTCTGCTCTCTATGTTTTTTGCTCTTGGCGGTAATCACTACTTTTGCAAAAATTTATCTTTTATGACTAAAAATGAAATTCTGCTCACGGCTGTGAGCGAGAAACTGCAATACATGGGACGCGCTTTGCGTAACCCTCACCAGTTTTCGATTGCGCGGGGCAATTGCTATGCTGTTATT
>JAFOXR010000081.1 GCA_017391675.1 Muribaculaceae bacterium | reverse complement strand
TTCCGATGCCTTGCGGCTATCCGAACCTTTCAGTCTTCTTATGAACTCTTTTCTTGAGCGAAAAACGGGACTCGAACCCGCGACCCCAACCTTGGCAAGGTTGTGCTCTACCAACTGAGCTATTTTCGCATTTTCAGTTCCGACGCCTTGCGGCTATCCGAACCTTTCAGTCTTCTTATGAACTCTTTTCTTGAGCGAAAAACGGGACTCGAACCCGCGACCCCAACCTTGGCAAGGTTGTGCTCTACCAACTGAGCTATTTTCGCATTTTCTTTATTATTTTGAAGAACGCTCCCATTCTCCCTTTTTGCGAGTGCAAAGTTAACTTGTTTTTTTCACATACGCAAGTTAAAACGGATAAAAATAAGCGGTTTTTTAATGCTTATTTCGTATCGGCAAGTTAATCAAGCAGTTTTAGGAACTCTTCTCTTAGATTATTATCTTCAAAGACTCCGCTATATTCCATTGTAGTCGTTGTACTATCCTGTTTTTCCACTCCCCGCATCTTCATGCACAAATGCCCTGCTTCACACACCACTATCACGCCTTTAGCTCCTAGAGTGTTGCTCAGCATCTCACACAATTCACTTGTAAGCCGTTCCTGCACTTGAAGCCTCTTTGCCAAAGCATTTACTGCCCGAGCAATTTTGCTTAGTCCTACAATCTTTCCATCTGGCATGTATCCTACCGATACTTTTCCGAAGAAAGGCAATATGTGATGCTCGCACAACGAATAGAATTCAATATCCTTCACGATTACCATGCTCTTGCCCGAATAGTCAAACATTGCCGACTTTATCAACGATTCAGGTTCCTGTTCATAACCTTGCGTAACTTCCACTAGTGCCTTAGCTGCCCTATATGGAGTGCGCTTGAGACCTTCTCGTTCCACATCTTCTCCAAGCAGTTCCAATATAGCACGATAATGCTCCGCGATACGGTCTATCTTTTCCTTATTTTCAGCGTAAAATTTATCTCCTGTGTCGCGAATCATTTTTCTTCTATATTAATCTTATCCACCACTATGGTTACTTCACTCGCATAGGCTGGAAATACATCCTTGATTTCCTTCATTACCTGTTCGGCATCTCCTCTAGTTCTGAAATCACCTACCCTCACTCGCCACGAAGGTGACTTGTACATTCTATAAACTCTATGTTCGGGAAAATGTACTGCTATGTTGCGCTCTCTTGCCTGAGCATTAGCTTTGGCAGTGCGCTGATTGTTATCCGAGTACACCTGTATGCGGTAGCCCACGGCTTTAGTTTCCACCACTTCAGTTTCCTCTACCAGTCCTTGCTTAGCGACAAGCCTATTGCGAAGAGCATCGGGCTGATTGACTTTCACTTTACCGCCCGATTCGCTTTCTATATGATCACTTATCACCTTAGCGGTTTCTTGCGAATAGACGGTCTGAGCCATGCTCAACACTACTATACCTATTATTATTTTTAAATACTTGGAAAACATATCAAAACAAACTAGGCTACAAAGATAAACAATTTTATCCTTGCAGCCTATGTTTTTAGTATCTAAAATTCTTTATTAGAATGCAGTTACTATGCCCATGAATGATTCTGCGTCAAGAGATGCGCCACCAATAAGACCACCGTCTACATTTGGTTTAGCAAACAAGCCCTTAGCGTTTGATGGCTTGCAGCTACCGCCATAAAGGATTGTAGTATCGTCAGCTACTTGGTCGCCATACTTTTCAGCGATCAAGCTACGGATATATGCATGAATTTCTTCTGCTTGTTCGTCTGTTGCTGTCTTGCCTGTTCCGATTGCCCATACTGGTTCATAAGCTAGCACAATTTTACCGAAGTCTTCTGCAGATAGGCTGAAAACAGATTCTAGTTGAGCCTTAACAACTTCATTCTGCTTGCCTGCTTCGCGTTCTTCTAGAACTTCACCGATACAGAAAATCACCTTCAAATTGTTTTCTAGAGCCAATTTAGTCTTTTCTGCTAGCATTTCTACAGTTTCACCATAGTAAGCGCGGCGTTCTGAGTGACCTAGGATTACATAATCAGCACCTGTTGATGCAACCATTGAAGCCGAAACTTCTCCAGTATATGCACCCTTTGTATGATCTGCACAGTTTTCTGCACCTAGATGTAGCTTTTCACCACACACAGCCTTACAAGAAGTCAAGTGAGTGAAAGGAACGCAAATGATCACTTCACACTTTGCGTCTACACCATTAAGAGCTTCATTTACTTCAGTTGCCAATTTCACACCTTCCGAAACTGTTGTATTCATTTTCCAGTTTCCTGCTACGATATTCTTTCTCATTATTACTATAAATTAAAAATTTTATTTCTGTTTTTTTCAAAATGCAAAGTTACACTTTTATTTTTGATTCTTTTTAATCAATCGGGCACTAAATTTATATACCCTATAGCTACGATTTGCGATAAGTATCATTATCATTACAGCAAGATATGACAATGTCATGAAATTCAATCGTGTTCCTCCGTCATAATCCTCTGCAACCCAAGAGAAACCGCCTTCTCCGTTTATGGCTTTATCAACCCTTGCTGCACTTATGGATTGCAATGTTCTTTTCCACACGATTTTTCCATCATTCATATACACTACCGCAGGATTTCCTCTAGCAAGTATCTTTAGTTCCGTATCCTCGGCTGCATAAATCGGATATGTTGCCATCGACAAGTCATTCCATTCGTCTACCGATTCTTGCGAAGCTGCTGCTAGTCCTATGATATCTGCATCTTGTTGACGGGCAAAGTCATCTATCATATTTATAAGATATGTATATGAGATATCAATATCTTCCATGTCGGAAAACACAAGGATTATCTGTTCGCCTTCTGTTCTTATAACATCGTTTGAAACTTCCTCTCCGTCTTCTGTTATCACAAGGCCCGAAGAATTAATCATCATTTCGGCATTTCCCGATAGGCTTTCTTTACGCTCCACAAACACCCAAGATGTATCTTCTTCCGGAATATCATCTATTGAAAATTCTTTCTGCACACCATCTTTTTCATAAATAAAAGTGAAGTCGGCTTCCGTCTGCTCATCAGTAACAGCAGGCATTACCGAAGTCCCAACCTTATAAGGGCGGAAATCAATCATAGGCTGATAAAAATAACCGTATAATGCAATTGCCGTCACATATGCAATTGTAAGCAGTGTTACAATCCATTGGATACTGGAGCTGTAGATATTCATCACTCTCACATTATATCTCAACAGATAAGTTACGGCTATCAGGAGCACAACATTCTTAATAAAAGTAGCAGTATTGCTCAAAGTTATTGCTTCTCCAAAACAACCGCAGTCAGACACAGCTCCTGTTATGGATAGCCACAAAGTGAGAGGCGTCATCACTATCATCAACAGGAACGAAGCCCACACCGAGAACCTGCGATAAGCCCCTATTATTAGACACACGCCCAACACAAATTCAAAGATTGAAACAGCAAACGCTCCAAACAGCAGGAACGGCGACAGCCAGTCCCAACCTAGAGCAGCTACATAATCCTGGAACTTATACAACACTCCCCATGGGTCTATCGCTTTGACAAACCCAGAAAAAACAAATACAGAACCTACGGCTAAACGCAAGAAAAGGACTATCCAACGAGTCCATTTCTTACTATATAACTTATCATCTATCATTTCCGAGCTGTATCAACCCAAACAACGAGTAATTGACTATATCCATGAAATTGGCATCTACGCCTTCAGATACAATAGTCTCGCCATTATTATCTTCAATCTGCTTTATTCGCTCCAATTTCGTCAGGATTATATCTGTATATGAGTTCACACGCATATATCTCCAGGCTTCGTCATAATCACTATTCTTGTTGTACATCAACTCTGTTGTAATTTTCATATAGTGATCATAAAGCTCCAACGCACGATTTTCATCAATATCAACTTTATCGGCATAGCCCAACTCCAATTGAATCAAAGCCATGATACCATAATTAGCCATACCCATAAATTCAGGATAGATACCCTCGCCCACCTTCGACTCCTTTTTCACTTCAAGAGTTCTTATACGACGAGCTTTTATGAAAATTTGGTCAGTTAAAGACTCTGGTCTCATCAATCGCCAAGATGCACCATAATCCTGCAGTTTCTTCTTGAATATATCACGGCATAAGCCAATCACATGTTGAAATTCCGCCTTAGTATCAGCCATAATCAGTTATTTATATATTTCATACAAAATTAATGCACACAACCAACACTTGCAAGCACACACACACTTTTTTCAACACACCATTAAAAAACCCCACAATAAAAATCAACACAAAACACAACAGCAACAATTAATTAATCATCAACACACCGCCTTTCCGCCCCTTTGGGCCTTTTACAAGTGAAAGAAAAAGAAAAAAAAGAAAGAGAGCAGGACTCCGTTTCCGTTGTCTTGCTCTCTTCTCCTTAGGCGGCGATTACCTGCTCTCCCGCTCTCGCAGTACCATCGGCGCTACGGGGCTTAACTTCTCTGTTCGGAATGGGTAGAGGTGGATC
>JAFOXR010000080.1 GCA_017391675.1 Muribaculaceae bacterium | reverse complement strand
TTTCTATTATCTCCCCCTTGGTTAGGGGGAGGATTTTTGAAATTTTCTTAAAGCACTACCTTTGTTGCCTTATCGCCTTGCTTCTTGATGTACAAGCCCTTAGAAGGATTCATAACGCGAACGCCTTGCAAATTGTAGTATTCTACAGGTCCGTCCACGACTCCACCGTCAAGACGGTGCCCGCCCTTGTCCCAAATAGGCGAATGAGGGTCGCGTGGATAATCACCATCTTCAGGCAACGCCACTATCATGCACTTGCCCCATGGATTCACGCCGAACAGCCAGTCACGCATTGCGGTCTCTATCTCCTGATAAGATGTATCCCCGCTCAACTTGCGGTAAAGCATTGCTTGAGTAACAAATGCTGTAGTGAGATTATTGGAGCACCATATAAATGGTATGCCGTGAAGGAATGCATTATCTCCAGCACGGTCGCGCACACGCTCAAGCCCAGCTTTCATATTCCTCAAGAATTCCTTCTTCACCTTAGCATCTTCCTGCATTGCAAGCAGCACATGCCCCATATTCATGAACGGATACCACTGATAGTGATCGGCAGAGTCGGCTCCCATCCAGGGTGTAACAGGCTCCAAGCGGCCATACCTGACGGCTTCGCTAAGATATCGGCGGTCGGCTGTTGCACGGTACATCTCGGCCGCTGCAAGTTCCATGTCATCGCTCCAGTTGTCTTCTTCGTAATAATAAGGAGATACGGTACTTGCAGTCTGGCACGCTCCTGGGTTGGCCTTCCCTACCTCATAGGCATTGGCGGCCTTCGCCTTGAGCTTTTGCGCAAATTCTTCATCTATTCCCGCAAACACCTTTGCTCCAAGGGAGAATGACGAACTGAACTTACCCACCGATGATGCCAGTCCCTTGCTGTCATTCTTGTATTTGGACAAACCGTAAGGCTTGCCACAACAAGGATATACAGGGCGTTCTTTTCCTGCACCCCAACCATAATCAACATTGTCATCGGCAGGGAAGCCTGCAAAGCGGTGGTCACGGTCGTCGGCAATCTGGTTGTAGAATGTAGAGTCATTAGGATTCATCTTCACCAACCATTCTAGCCCCCAACGGGCTTCGTCCAAGATGTCGGGTAATCCATTGCTGCCAGGGCGTCCGTTTGCCTGATATTCGTCTTTCCACACGCCTGGATTCTGTGTATAGGCAAACAGCATCTGATACACGGCATTTGCCGATGTGGTAAGATACTGAAGATAATCGGAAGCATCGTGCCAACCGCCTGTAACATCTACTTTCTTTCCGTCATCTTTACCGCTAAGGACCAGACGGCCGTCAAGCGTGTGGCACGAATCATTCAGAAACGGGTTGAAACCGCATCGCTGCTGACGCATATAACGCAACGGCAATTCATTTGCACCGGCATATACGGCTTTGCCAATCTTGAATTGACGGGACTTAGCCGAACCGGCAGAAATCACATAAGTACCTTCTTCCTTTATCTGCGAGAAGTCAAGACGAGCTGTTCCGCCAAAGGGATACTGAGCCCCCTTATTCGCCACTTTCTTAATTTTCACCGATTTGCCGGTAGCAACATTGGTAACGGTGAACGATTTCACATTTTCGGGCTGTTCCATAATCATTACAGCCACCTTGATATCTTGAGGCAGATACCCCATTTGGTTCACTCTTATCCAGCTCTCTGCCTGGACAACGACAGCCACAGCCCAAAGCAATACTGCAAACACTATCCGTTTCATATATCCTCAACTATTAACAATAAACGGCCTGGAACTCATGCCACAGACCGTTCATTATATATTACAACTTATTTTTTCGCTACTAGTCTACATATTTCCACTATCACTTCGGTTGCCTTCTCCATTGAAGGGACAGGAACGAACTCAAACCTGCCATGGAAGTTCAGCCCACCGGCAAATATATTAGGGCAAGGCAGCCCCTTGAATGACAGCTGCGCACCATCGGTTCCGCCACGAATAGGCTGAACCTTTGGGGTAACGCCCATGTTCTCCATTGCCTGCTTAGCCAAATCAATAATATGCATCAGCGGTTCGATTTTCTCACGCATATTGTAATACTGATCCTTGATTTCTATCGCTGCTACGCCAGGGAATTCATTGTTGATTTTACGAGTAAGATGTTCAAGTTCCTTCTTGCGACGCTCGAAACGGTCACGATCATGGTCGCGTATGATATAAGTCATCACAGTCTGTTCAACACTGCCTTCTATGCCCACCAAGTGATAGAAGCCCTCGTAATCCTGTGTATGTTCTGGCGTTTCCCAACGAGGAAGCATGATTGCAAACTGATTGGCTACACGGATTGAGTTTATCATCTTTCCCTTAGCATAACCAGGGTGCACATTACGGCCGGTGAAGGTGATGCGAGCAACAGCTGCGTTGAAGTTTTCAAATTCAAGTTCGCCTATCGCACCGCCGTCCATTGTGTAAGCCCAATCGGCTCCGAACAAGTCCACATCAAACTTATGTGCTCCTTGACCGATTTCTTCATCGGGATTGAAGGCTATCCTTATTTTTCCGTGCTTGATGCTCGGATTATTTTTCAAATATTTGATTGCGGTAACGATTTCGGCAATTCCCGCCTTGTCATCGGCACCCAACAGAGTGTTTCCGTCGGTTACTATCAATGATTGTCCTACATAGTCATTCAGTTCAGGGAATTGCGCTGGTGACATCACGATATTCTTTTCTTCGTTAAGGACAATGTCTCCCCCATTATAGTCCACCATTCGCGGACACACATTGCGGCCCGACATATCGGGTGATGTGTCAAGATGCGCTATAAAGCCTATCGTTGGCACAGCCTCATCGGTATTGGCAGGCAATGTTGCCATCAAATAGCCGTTATCATCAAGTGTTATTTCCGTAAGCCCCAATTCCTCTAGCTCTTCCTTAAGGTACTTGGCAAACACCATCTGTCCGGGAGTTGACGGAGTAAGGTTGGTGAGTTCATCGCTCTGCGTATCAAACTTCACATATCTTAGAAATCTATCTACTACATTCATATAAACTGGTTTTTATTTATTTGTAATGGTAATGTCTTGTTAGAAGTCGTTTTAATTTGAGATTATTATATTTACGAAGCTATAAAAAATTATCCAACAAAATTCCAAACAGCTTCTTAGTATTACAAAGGTAATTATTTATTTTGTAAATTTGCCAAATAAATACTATTCAAAATTATGGCAAGGAAAAAAGGGAAGAAGATGTGGAAAGGATTTTTGGCTGTTTTGGTGGCCATCATTATCGTTGATGTTGCCCAAATGATCGCTAGCGACACCAATTCCACTACAAGCATAAACACAAACGGCATTGAGCGTGTAATCGTTCCTGAATACATCACTAACGACACATACGAGTATACAGGGTTCACGGTATATTTCAACAAGGATACACACCTGCCCAACTGCACTGTGTATGAACTGACTCGCGAGGAGGCTAACGGGAAATTGCCTCGCGACGACAACTTTCACCAAGACGAGAATGTAGATGGTTGCGCTTCATTGGAAGACTATAGATACAGCGGATATGACCGCGGACACATGGTTCCTGCTGGCGACATGAAATGGAATGCTCAGGCGATGAGCGACTGCTTCAGTCTTGCCAATATGGTGCCGCAAAAGCAATCACTTAATTCAGGAGCTTGGAATAAGCTGGAACAGAAAATCCGCAACTGGGCCAATAGGGATAGTGCACTTATTGTCATCACAGGTCCAATTGTTACAGCTGCCGACAGAGCTATAACTATAGGCGATTCGGAAGTTGTTGTACCCGCCAGTCTGTATAAAATCGTTCTTGCGCATCACGCATCACCTATGCGTGGAATTGCATTTATCTATCCTAACGAAAAGGCTAAAGGAGGTTTGGCCAAGCATACCGTCAGCATTGACGAAGTGGAAAAAGCTACCGGACTTGATTTCTTCTCCGAACTGCCCGATGATGTGGAAAACGAAGTGGAAGCTACCTCCGACCTGAACCAATGGGAATACCGCTAAGTTGCAGTTGTCCTCTTATTGTTTTCTAGAAACTAGCACTTTATCTATTCTCACTCCATCCATATCCGTAACTTCAAACATGAATGAGTGCCACTCGAAACCGTCGCCTTCCTTGGGGATACGGTCCAGACTCGACAGGCACAATCCGGCTACTGTCGTATAGTCTTCATTCTCATACAGGTCTTCACAATCAAAATATATAAGAAAATCATGCATTGAGCATTGCCCGTCTACAAGCCATTCTTCTTTATCTTTGCGTTTCACTATGGCATTGGCATGGTTGTCCTCATCTCCTACATCTCCCACTAGCGCCATCATCATATCCTTAAGCGTAACTATACCCACGCATGTGCCAAACTCGTCACATACCAAGCCTCGGCTCACGCATTCCTGCTTCATTGTCTCAAGCGCCTTATATACGCTCATATTACAATAAAAGTACCGAGGTTCCTCTATTATTGACATCAATGAGAAATCTGGCTTATCCAATGCTAAAACAAGACCTTTTAACGATACTATACCCTTTATATCGTCCATTCCGCCTTCAACTACAGGATATATTTCGTGCAATTCATTCTCCAGAACAGCTTTCACTTCGTCTACACTCATTGACACATCTAGACTTGCGATATCTCTCCTGTGTGTCATTATGGAATCTACATTAAGGTCTCCTACCAGGAACACACGCTCCACTATATCCTTTTCCACTTCCTGCACTGCGCCATCTTCTTTTCCCTCATTCACTATGGATATGATTTCATCTTCAGTCACTTTACTGGAATTCTCGCGTAGCCCTAACAGCGAAAATAATACGGAAGTGCTTTGGGACAACAGCCACACAAATGGCGCTGTCACTTTAGAAAGCCAGTTCATTGGAGTAGCAACCATTCGAGCCACAGCCTCTGCATTGTTCATTCCCACGCGCTTAGGCAACAATTCGCCAAACACCAATGTCAGATAAGTCACAATTGCCACTATGCAGAATTGAGCTATTTCAATGGAATAATCATCAGGCATTCCTGCACTCACGAGCCAATCTGCCAAAATGCCGGATATTTTGCTGCCGGAATAAATACCCGTAAGTATACCTATAAGGGTTATGCCTATTTGGACTGTAGACAAGAAACGATCGGGGTCTTCTCGTAATGCTAATGCAATTTTAGCAGAACGGCTTCCTTTTTTAGCTGCCGAAACCAGGCTCGACTTTCGGGCTGATACTAGCGCAATTTCCGACATAGAGAACACTCCATTCAACAACACCAATCCTAATATAATTACTACTTCATACATAAGGTCATTTAATCAAGTTGTTATATTTTAGGAACAAAATTAAAAAGATTTATTGATTTCTATGTAATTTTGCAGAACAATACACAAAATACTATGACAAATCTACTTGAAGATACTATATGCGCCATATCTACAGCTCCAGGTGTGGGCGGCATCGCTGTGATAAGAGTGAGCGGCAAGCAAGCTACCGAATGCGTCGGCCAATGCTGGGAAGGCGCTAGCATCGCAAGCATGGCATCTCACACTGCTCACTTGGGACGCATCACCGATAGCGACGGTTCTATCCTGGACGAAGTGGTACTCACAATCTTCCGCGGGCCACGCTCATTCACAGGCGAAGATGTGATTGAAATAGCATGTCATGGTTCTACTTGGATACAGCAGCAAATCATCAACACGCTGATAAAATGCGGCTGCCGACAAGCCGAAGGGGGCGAATTCACCCGCCGAGCATTCTCCAACGGACGAATGGACCTGTCGCAAGCCGAAGCGGTTGCCGACCTCATCGCGTCATCATCTCGGGCATCGCATCGCATCGCGCTGAATCAGATGCGTGGTGCTTTCAGCCGAGAACTAAGTGCACTCAGGGAAAAGCTTCTTGAGTTCGTTTCGCTCATCGAACTGGAACTCGACTTCACCGAGGAAGATGTGGAATTTGCCGACCGTACAAAACTTCTTGACTTAGCCTCCCACATAAAAGACACCGTAGATTCTCTAGCCAATTCGTTTTCGATGGGTAACGCCATCAAGAACGGTATTCCATGTGCAATCGTAGGAGAAACCAACGCGGGCAAATCAACCCTGCTGAACCATCTGTTACGCGATGACCGCGCATTAGTGAGCGACATTCATGGCACCACTCGAGATGTCATTGAGGACACAATCACCATAGGAGGAACACTTTTCCGCTTCATTGACACCGCAGGAATCAGAGAAACCGATGACACAATTGAGTCAATGGGCATCGAACGCACATTCAAGAAATTAAACGAAGCCCAACTCGTACTTTGGGTTATAGATGCCAATTCCGATCAAGATAAAATCCAGGAATTGAGCGAACGAATCCTTGAAGACACTGCCGACAAATCCCTCATTGCAATCATCAACAAGATTGATACACTGAGCGAAGAGAAACGCCACGAAGCAGAATCATTCTTGCAAAAGATAATCGGCACACGAGGCACTGTGGCTTGCATCTCGGCGAAGAACAACCTTGGACTTGACAGCCTAGAGCAAATGCTTGTGAAACAAGCAGCCCTACCCGAAACGGGCGACACCAACCAAGTGATAGTAACCAATGCGCGCCACTACGGTGCACTGCTCCACGCAAGCGAAGCAATCACCCGCACTATCAACGGACTGAGCATCGGCATCAGCGGAGACTTCGTCAGCCAAGACATCAGAGAATGCATGCACTACCTCGGCGAAATCACCGGCGAAATCAGCACCAACGAAATCCTCGGTACAATCTTCTCCCGCTTCTGCATCGGCAAGTAGGAAATGGTACTCTAAATGGTACTCAATTTAACGGAAACAAACGGAAACAACTTGTATTTGTGAATGTTACAAGCACAAATCAAGTTGTTTCCGTTTTGTATTATTGCATACAGATATATTTGAAATTGCTCAAATTTGGCACACGTTTTGGCACACGCGAGCCAACGTGTGCCAACTTTTTTGGCACATATTAGCAATGTTTACCAACGGT
>JAFOXR010000079.1 GCA_017391675.1 Muribaculaceae bacterium | reverse complement strand
TTCTACTATGCCGGCCGTGTAGCTCGAATGCTGGGTGACTCACCCCAGGCTCTTGACTATATGCAGAATGCGCTAAACTGCCTCGACGATTCCCACACACGCCTCAAGGGCAAAATATCCAGCCAAATGGGACAGATATTTGTTAAATTTGATCTTTTTGAACAAGCGAAAATCCGTTTCAACGATGCAATTCTATACAATCTAGATTCTAATGATTCTCTTGCGCTAATGTATAATTACAGGAATATGGCTGAGGTCAGCACCTATTTAGGAGAAAACGATAATGTCATACCCTATTATAATAAATCGTTACAACTAATAGATAAATTATGCCCTAATGGGGTTAATAAAGTTGAGACATTAACCTCTATTGCCGATTTCTATATAATTAATGAATCTTATGATAAAGCTTGTGATGTATTCACGCATATAGAACCATATCTTAACGAGAATTACATATCAAGCTATGTGCTTATCACAGCAATGCAAATTTATCTGCTTAAACAAAATTTTCCCAGTTCAATGAATATAGCCAACGCACTATTGCACACCAGTAGCATATATAACAAGAAGATGGCTTACAATACATTATCAGAAATATCAAGATTGAGCGGCGATAAAGACAATACTTATAAATACACTATAAAATACAAGAATACACTTGATTCTATCAGTAGCATGTCTTCCAAGGAAGCCATAATTCACCAAAATAGCATTTATAATTACGCTCTTAGAGAACAGGAGAATCAAAGTCTAAAGATAGAACGGTTGCGCTTGAGAACGATAATATATATTGTTATAATTCTTAGTCTGGCAGTATGTTTGGTCTTGTCATACCTGTATTTCAAAAATAAAAGAATCCGTTTGGAGTTGACTTTGCAACTGCAAAACATTGAGAAATTAAAATATCGACAACAAGAGGAATCAAACATTATTAAAACCAGAGCTGACGATTCTATTGATGCCATCAAAGGTCGTATTATCAGCGAATATCGGAAACTCACGCAACAGCTGCCTCCAGACAAGATGACAGTTCATGATGATATTCTTCATTCCAAAGTGTATTGTAAAATAAAAACGGCACAACTAGATTCTCATATCAAACTTTTACAGGATGACTGGAATGAGTTGGATTTTATAGTGAATAAAGCATATCCAGGATTCAAGTCGAATATATACTCTCTATACCATAAAATAAGTGACTATGAATATCAAGTATGCATGTTAATCAAATGCAGAATTTCCAATAACGATATAGCCGCATTGACTTTTCACCATAAGTCAAGTGTAACATCAACTAGAATACGCCTTTTTGAGAAATTATTTTTACACAAAGGTTCAGCTTCCGATTTTGACACTTTTATTTACTCATTATAAGAGTGTTATCAATTATCGTTTCTAAGTTTGCAAACTCTCTCCTTTAAATTTCAAACTTTTGCAAACTCAGAATCTTGTATTTTGTCGTTTAATTTTATTGATTTGCCACAAACTTTTAAAACTATACGGCAATGAAAAAAATTGTATTATTATTCTGTTCCGTTCTTTTCAGTTTTTCTTTATTTTCCGAAGAAATAAATCTTGATAAAGGCAAGTACCAAGATCCAGAATCTCCGCAAAAGAACGACAAGGAACTAGTATTGGGATTGAGTGCGTCCATTGAGGACGGAGTGTTAACTATTGAGAGCGATATGGCGACACATGGAGTCGTTGTCGCAATCTATGACAGCAGCAATGCTTTAGTGTATACATCAGTAAGCGAAATCGAGAGCAGAACACATGAATTCGTTGTTGGAACACTGCCTGCAGGAGACTACACGCTTGATGTACAAGTTGGCGACACACTTGCCTCCGGAGATTTTACTATTTTATAGAATATATAACCCTTAAAACGATTGATTATGAGAAAAATACTCTTTTATGTTGTAGCAATATTTCTATTGGGAGCGTGCGCTGATGATGTTGTATTGCAAAAGTCTGTAATACAAAAAGTAAACAACCAGAGTTTTTCTTTTGATTCAGTAACGAATCCTAATGTCTGGAACACATTTACTTCTTTTGAACAGATGATGGAGGCTTGCCAAATTCCTGAATCAATTTTAAATAAACTTCCAACTGACACTTTGGTTGCGCTTTGTATGAACCACCCTTTAGCCGGTAACTTTATTTTGTATAATAATCCTATAGAGGGAGCAAAATCAGTTATGGATAGGTTCAATGGTTTTCAAGAATTGAAAAAACGAAGTGATGCTCCTGAAAAGATTCTAGATTTTTACGAAAAAATTCGTTTGGATTACACTATATCAAAACCAAAGAAAAATCCATATACCAGATTTCGCAGTGAATTAAAACCATTACAAATAGGCTTTGTTGAGCTTTCTATAGCGTCAATGAGTATTCCAGAATTGTTTTCTGGAGAGAATCTAAATAGACTGGAACAAATCAACAATGATAAGTTTGAGCAAAAATTACAAGATAATAAGTATAACAATATTCCTGCTCTAAGCCATTCTTTGCTTGTTGGAGCACAGATAAAAATTTCAAAATCCATAAAACTAAGTGAAAACGACAATAAGAGATTAAAACAATTTATTATTGGAGAGAACATAAGAACTGCACATGATTTAAGTGAAATTTCAAGAATTATTTATTCTAAATGATAAAGACCATGAAAAGAATTTCAATAATATTAACATCGATAGTGACAGCATTATCCTCTTTTGCATTAACAAGCACTACGGGAACAATTACTACACCTAAAGGGTCTTCAATTGAAGTTGTTTATTATATAGAATCTTCAAGTGAGAAAAGTTCATTAAACGATGTTTCAAATACATATATAACTGAAAATTTTCCAAATGTTACAATTATAGCAGAAGCTTCATATACATATAATTGTCATGGATACGCATGGAGTAAATCCGAAGGAGGAAATACTTGTTGGATTAATTACAGGAATTCTAGTTCTGGAGAAAATTTATCTAAGTTCTGGACTGATGGTTCATATAATACAATAGCCGAAACATATGCTTTAAAGATACATTATCCATCAGGAGACCATTCCGCTATTCGCACATATCAATATCCTGGGAAATATGTGTCAAAATGGGGTGCATATCATTTAGTAGTACACGACCCTGGATATGGTCCATATACAAACATGAGCAATAGAAATTATTATCGAACTGGTAGAAAATCAGGATTAATAAGTTGTAGTAATGGACAAGGAACAATTGGTGTGGGTGACAGTTACACATATTGGAATAGAACATTTAGCGCAGGAAGTGGAAACACATTCAAATGGATAATATGGGATCCGAAAGGTAACGATGCAATAGAAAATGGGAAAGCTAACATATCCATAACTTATAATAAAAACGAAGCGACCATATCATTCAACAATACAGGAATATATGAAATATATTTATATGTCTATGACTTTACTGGCTATCAAACTGGAGAATATTGGTGTGAAGCGATAGTAATAGATGAATGATTTTGTAGAAATAACATTGTACGAAATAAAAGTATATTCTACATATTATTATAAAATGTGTAAGGAAATAAAATCAAGTAAACTTGATTTTATTCCTTATCTTTCATATATTTGTAGTAAACATATATAAATAATATAATGATTGTTATGAAAGCGATAAAGTCTTTATATGGTCTATGGGTTCTATTGTTTATTTTTGCTTTTGGAGTGTCATGCGGTGAAGATGACGAGATATTGACTGAGAATCCAAGCGATATTGAATTTGCTCTATTTTATCTTGACGAAGAGGGGAACAATGTGCTTAACGATAAAGAATGTTTGAATAACATATCAGTTGAATTAGGTTCGCAAATTCTTGTTCCTCGCTCGGAGAAAGAGATCGGATTATCATCAAGTACATTAAATCTGGTATATAAGGAATCCTCCAGTGGAAATATTACATTAACGCTAGGTAAATTCTTTGGAACAGCAAAACTAGATCTTACTTTTACCATTAATTGGAGTGACGGTACAAGCGATGAAGTGCGCTTAGTCAACATCGCAGAGAAGAAATCGGGAGGATATAAGCTCACACGCAACTATTACCTCAACGGAGAACCGCTAAACAATCCAATTATATATCACACGAAAAACTGAAAACACCATAAGCTTATGGCTCGGTCAGCTTATATATTGCTGTTTTTTCTTTTGTTCTCAACAGGGCTATATGCTCAACAATTTAAAGAGAAGCATGCCTTAGATACTATAAAATCGAAGCTAGAACAAGGTGTGATGCTTCAAGATGTAAAAGTTGTGGGCAAGCATAAATTCGGGATTGAAAGTCCGCAAATGAGCGCCATAAGAATAAACCCTCAACAGATAACTCATATGCCCATGTTTATGGGAGAGCCTGATGTACTGAAATCTTTACAAAAGTTGCCTGGTGTGACAGCTGCTGGAGAAGGTTCGGTTGGCATATATGTGCGAGGTGGCAATTATGACCAGAATTTAATCACCCTCGATGGAGCTACACTTTATAGTCCTGAACATCTGAAAGGATTTGCTTCAGCAATTAACCCCGAAATGGTGGGCTGTATTGATTTCTATCGAGGAGCATTCCCTGCACGATATGGCTCAAGGTTATCAGGAGTAGTAGATGTGTCATTGCGAGACGGGAATTTCAACGAATATCACGGCTCGCTATTTCTAGGTATGCTCACCGGCAACATGAGAGCCGAAGGACCGATATGGAAAGGACGCACATCGTTCAATATTTCAGGTAGAATGTCGTATTTTAATGTGTTTGCATATCCTATAATGAAAAAATGCTATGACAAGACTGAAGTTCTCGAAGAATATTCACGAATGAGATACTATGATGTTACCGCCAAGATAACACATAAATTTAGCGAGAACAACAGGCTGTCGCTATCGTTCTATCACGGGAAAGACAATGATAATAGTTCTCCTTCCAAAAGCGTGAATACCAATTGGGACTTTTCGACGGAATCACCTGTTCTTTCTACATATACGCGAGAAAATTCTTCTAAGAACGAATGGAGCAATGTGTGCGGGGCATTAAATTGGTCGTGGAAGATCAATCAGCAATATACCATAGGCACACTGGGCAGTTACAGCAAATATGATTACACACAGGCTCAGCAAGGCGAGTATGCATTATCCCAGACTAATATTATGGGAAATGATTCGTATAAGCGTCGGGAATATTCTCGAATGGCATACATGTCGGATATAAGAGAATTTTCATTAGAGGCCTTTATGCAGTGGACACCTTCAAAACGGCATGATATTCGAGTGGGAATAAAAGGAACTTATACACGATTGACTCCTTTCCTTGACATTTCCCGCATGCTTGAGATAAGCAAATACGCAGAAAGCAAAAGGGAAGGCACGCCAAGTATATTGAAACAGTATATAACTAATGGTGTTGACACGATAATGGGCGGCAAACAGTATTTGCGACAATTCTCAATTTATGCCGAAGACAACTTCTCTCTTAATAAAAACATTAATTTAAATCTCGGGCTACGAGCAACGACACATTCTGTTACTGGCAAGACTCATATATCTGTCGAACCTCGGTTTTCCATGAGGTGGAAGTTTCTTGAGAGAAATGCCATAAAGCTGTCTTATTCAGGCATGTCACAAGCAATACACAGACTGAGCACCAACAACCTTATATCTCCATCTTATTTATGGTTACCCATAAACGAGCGATTACCCCTGATGAAAAGCAACTTATATGCAGTAGGCTATAATTGTGAATTGCCGTTAGGCGTAGATGTATCACTGGAAGGTTATTATAAAACGATGAACAATGTGGTGGAATATAAAGATAATATACTGTACGCAGTGGGGAGCATTGCTCTTGAAGATATGATATCTTCGGGCAAAGGCCGTTCCTATGGGATAGAGGTCATGGCAGAGAAAAATATCGGTAAATTTACTGGCTTAATGAGCTACACATGGTCAAAAACCTTGAGAAAGTTCGACCGACACGGCAATATGATAAACGGGGGTAAAGAGTTTTATGCCAATAATGACCGCCGACACAATATCTCGCTGACAGGTTCTTATAAATTCAAGCTTAGCAAAAACCAATCGATAGACATTTCTGCTTCATGGACATATTTAACAGGAAGAAGAGGCACATTGCCTGTGATTGTAGCCGATTATGGTACATATCTTGAATGTAATCCCTATGGTACTGAGATATGGGAATCTACTAGTGCCGGCTTTTATAGATTCTGCCAAATAAGTAACCCCGAACAATCATCTTATTTCAGGAAATTGCTTGGAATGATAACTTATAAAAATTTGAATGATTACAAGTTACCAGACACGCACCACCTGGATATAAGTGCAAATTATGCAGTAAAACATAACTATGGGGAGAGCGTAATAGGCGTGAGTGTGTATAATATATATAACCACATGAATCCTTCAATGGCGTATATAGGCATAGAGAAAGATAATGTTGTTATGAAATGCATCTGCCCGTTCCCTATAATGCCTTCATTAAGTTATACCCATAAATTCTAGCAATATGAAAGGTTTCATATATACATTTTTACCTGTCTTGATGTTTCTCCTATCAACAAGTTGCGAGAAAATAATTGAATTGAAACCAGCAAACTTGAGTGATAAGATAGTAATAAATGCCATCGTTTCTCCCGATACGACCGTGATTGCCGCAATTGGAGAGATTAAGAGCATTGAATATGAAGATTTCAGCATAAGCGATGGTGAGAATTTTACTTTTGAAACCGAATATATTACTGGTGATACATACTTCAGGAATCGAGGATTTATGGTGAAACCGTCGTCTATACAATCCAAGGTAAAAGCTAAGGTTGTATTGAACGAAAAAGAAGAATATTCTATGTGGCTTAATACCGACACGCTTGACTGCCGCTTTATGAGTGACTGCCGACCACAGGCAGGCGATAAGGTGGAAATTCTAGTTGAAGTTGACTCAGCTGGTTACGAATCGGCTAGCGCTGTAGCTGAGATTCCTGCGCCACAAAGCATTGAAGTCGTAAAGCATGAAGTCATATACAGCCAAAACACTCCAGTAGATTATCAAGGATATAAAATTCCCGATAAAAGCGGTTGTGATTCAGTAATGCGAGTTACTCTAAAAATAAACGACCCTGGAAATGAAAGAAACTATTATCGGCTTAGAGTTGCGGGAGCAGGGAATAAGAATGTAACAGAACTATTCTCTAGCGAAGATGTGTTGTTCTATGACCCCGATTTGGCTTATGGATATGGCTTTGTGATACCGGCTTATTTCAGCAATGTATTCAATGATGATTCCATTAATGGCAAAGAATACACATTTGTTGTGGAGTCGAGGAAACGAAATGAACCGCACGCACGCACCATCATTGAACTGCAATCCATTTCTGCCGATTTATTTTATTATATAAAATCCTATATGAAGTACCGAATTGCCGATTTTGACAGTTTTGATGTCCCTATCGGGATATACAGCAATGTAGAAAACGGTTGGGGCATATTCGGCGCTTCAAGCAAAACGCAAATTATTATCCATTATTAACATTCCATGGATTACAATTGTTTTTTTATCCCTTGCCTGTGATGATTTTCTTTATTTCGTTGAGCTTATTAAGGGCTTCTACTGGAGTGAGGTTGTTGATGTCAACATGCAGAATCTCGTCACGCACCTGGCATAGCACAGGGTCCTCGAGCTGAAAGAATGACAGTTGCATGCCTGGAGTGGAATTACCCACTTCGGCAAGGTTCTTGTGCATAGACTCATTGCCCGCGCTATTGTCTTCAAGTATCTTCAGCACTTCATTGGCACGCTTCACTATAGTGGGCGGCATTCCGGCAATCTTCGCCACATGAATACCGAAACTATGCTGACTTCCACCACGCACCAGTTTACGCAAGAACACCACTTTTCCGGCAATTTCTTTTACCGATACATTATAATTGGCAATGCGCTTGAAGGTCTTTTCCATCTCGTTAAGTTCGTGGTAATGGGTAGCGAAAAGCGTCTTAGCACGCGCTCTGGAATTCTCATGGATATATTCCACTATAGCCCACGCTATGGAAATTCCGTCGTAGGTACTGGTTCCGCGACCAAGTTCGTCAAAGAGAATCAAGCTTCGTTCGCTTATATTATTCAGGATTGAAGCAGCCTCGGTCATTTCCACCATGAAAGTGGATTCGCCTAGCGAAATGTTATCGCTTGCCCCCACACGCGTAAAAATCTTATCAACGATACCTATGCGAGCCGATTCGGCAGGAACAAAACACCCTATCTGTGCCATAAGCACAATGAGTGCCGTTTGACGCAATAGAGCCGACTTACCTGCCATATTAGGACCAGTAATCATAATCACCTGCTGAGTGTCGTTGTTAAGGTTCACGCTGTTGGATATATACTTCTCACCCAACGGCAATTCCTTTTCAATCACGGGGTGACGGCCTTCGGTTATATCTATTTCCAGTGTTTCATTCACTTCGGGGCGATTATACTTGTTCTCAATTGCGGCACGAGTGAACGAACATAGGCAGTCGAGACGCGCCACAAGATTACTGTCGACTTGAATAGCTGGGATAAATTCTCCCACCGCAACTACAAGTTCGTTGAACAAGCGGTTTTCTATCGCCTGAATCTTCTCCTCAGCACCGAGGATTTTTTCCTCGTATTCTTTGAGTTCTTGTGTGACATATCGCTCGGCATTCACAAGAGTCTGCTTGCGAATCCATTCGGCAGGCACTTTATCCTTGTGTGTGTTGCGCACTTCTATATAGTAGCCGAACACATTGTTGTAACTTATTTTCAGGCTAGGAATACCTGTGAGTTCACTCTCCCGCTGCTGAATTTTCATGAGATAATCCTTGCTTGACATCGACAGCTCGCGGAGCTCGTCAAGTTCGGCACTGACACCGCTGTTAATCACATTACCGCGCGCCAGCATGTTAGGGGCATCGGGGCTTATTTCCCGCTCGATGCGGTCATATATCGACTTGCAAGGATTAAGCTGCTCGCCGAAAGCGTTAAGCACAGCATTATCGGCCTCCATGCACAGCTGCTTTATAGGCACTATTGCTCCCAGCGCATTCTTGAGCTGCACCAGTTCGCGAGGCGTAATGCGCCCAACTGCCACCTTGGAGATGAGCCGTTCCATATCGCCTATCATTTCAAGCTGTTCTTTCACCAACTCTCTGCCTTCTCTATCCTTAAAGAAGTATTCCACTACATCAAGACGATTGTTCACCTGCTTGACATCTTTAAGCGGGAAGAGCAACCAGCGGCGGAGCAAGCGCGCGCCCATAGGCGACATCGTGCGGTCGATTACCGACAGCAGACTCTTTCCGTCGTCGCACATCGGCTCTATAAGTTCCAGATTCCGCACTGTGAATCGGTCAAGCCGCACATAGCGTTCTTCCTCTATGCGTGAAAGTGTGGTAATATGCCCTATCTGCGTGTGTTGAGTTACATCTAGGTAGTGCAGTATGGCACCCGAAGCCGTAATAGCTTCGCTCATCTTGTGAATGCCGAAGCCTTTAAGGTTCTTGGTCTCAAAGTGGCGCAAAAGCCTGTCGGAAGCCGATTCGTATGTAAACGCCCAGTCGTCGAGCTCGAAGGTGAGATATTTTGCTGTGAAAGTAGTGTTGAACAGTTGGCGGTTAGCGCGTTCTATAAGCACTTCCTTAGGGGAGAAGTTGGCAAGCAGTTTATCGACATAGTCGGCATTGCCTTCGGCAGTAAGGAATTCACCCGTACTGATATCCAGAAACGCCACGCCACACTGTTTCTTCCCGAAGTGTACCGCTGCAAGGAAATTATTCTCCCTGTGGTTAAGGATATTGTCATTTATCGACACGCCGGGTGTCACAAGTTCGGTGATGCCTCGCTTTACGAGTTTCTTTGTGAGCTTCGGATCCTCTAGCTGCTCGCATATTGCCACACGCTTGCCTGCACGCACCAGTTTAGGCAGGTATGTGTCCAAAGCGTGATGCGGGAAACCGGCCATCTCCACAGTTTTCGCCGCACCATTAGCCCGGCGTGTGAGTGTGATGCCAAGTATCTCCGCTGCCACTATCGCATCATCGGAATAAGTCTCATAAAAGTCGCCCACTCTGAAAAGCAGCACCGCATCGGGGTGCTTTGACTTCATTTCGAAGTACTGCTTCATCAACGGGGTTTCAACAATATCTTTCGCCACTTGCTGTCTTTTTTAAAATCATACAAAAATAATGAAAATAGAACACAATAGCAAAAAAAGCAGCAGGACGAGCCAAATGAAAATTCTGGCTCGCCCTGTTTTAGATTTTCAAGAAACCGCAAATTACAAGGCGATGAAATTCAAGCCTTTTTTACCCTCAGTACTTGAAGCTGCTTCCTCCAAGGAACTCGCGCAGAAGCGATGTGCTCGGTATCTGCTTCTCACTGATAGGAAGGAAATAGCTGAGCAATGCCCGCAATCGCCATGCTTCGGCATATTCGGGCACATTGCGGGGAACCTGCCTCAACAGCGGTTCGGCATATTCCTTCATCACTCCCAACTCGAAAAGCAAAGATGAATTGAATGTGGCATCGGCATTCTCCTGATAAGGGAAAATCCACTTTTCTTCTCCTGCACGCACACTTTGCCAACGGGCTATCGTGTCGCGCGCACTCACGCCACGGTATTTATGGTCTCGTATAATGCGGCGCAGCAAGCGGTTGTCGGTTGTCGGCACCCAGTTGTGGTCGTCAATCGACAGTGTGGTAAGCGCGCTTGCATATACGCGGAACTTCTGTTCTTCGGGGATATCGGCGGTGAGTTCGGGATTCAGTCCGTGAATGCCCTCTATAAGCAGTATCGAATTCTTTCCAAGCTTCATCTTGTTGCCACGGAACTCACGCGAACCAGTCTCGAAGTTGTAGGTAGGCATTTCCACCTCCTCGCCTGCAATAAGAGCATTAAGGTCGCGATTGAAAAGTTCCAGGTCAAGAGCATATAACGACTCGTAGTCATACTCGCCGTTCTCGTCGAGAGGTGTATTCACCCGATTCACGAAATAGTTGTCAAGCGAAATGATCTGCGGAACCAGCAAGTTGCACATAAGCTGTATAGCAAGCCGTTTTGACGAAGTGGTCTTTCCGCTCGATGACGGTCCGGCAATCAGTACCACGCGCGCACCGCCGTTGCGGTAACGGCGTGTTATCTCCTCGGCGATAAGGCTGAAGCTACGGGTGTGAAGAGCTTCCGCAACATTCATCAGCATACTGGTGTCGCCATTGCGCACCACATCATTCAGCTCGCCCACATTCTTGATGCCTATAATATGGTTGAAATCAAGATATTCGGTAAATGCCTTGTACATCTTTTCCTGGCACACAGGCTTGTCGTGCGTTGCAGTGTCTTCTTTACCTATGGCAAGCAGCAGCATGCCTTTCTTGAACAGCTGCAAGTCAAACGCATGCAGATACCCGGTAGATGGTGCAAGGTTGCCATAATAGCTGTCGGCAAGACCGTCAAGCGTATAGTAAACCGTATACAGGTCCTCCGAATGCTTGAGCAGTTTCACCTTGTCGGCAAGTCCTTGCTTCTTGAACAGCTTCACTGCATCGGTTGTAAGCTTTTCGTGACGGACAAACGGAATATCACTGTCTATGATTTCACGCATACGGCACTTCACGGCTGTCACCATCGCCTCGGTAGGCGGCAGTATCTCTCCGTCCTGTATGAACAAAGCATAGTAGCCGTTGGAAATAGAATGCTCTATGCGCAATGTCATTCCTGGGAATGAGTCGTGAACGGCCTTGTAAAGCACCATGCACAACGAGTGCACATACACGCGACGGCCCGACGGACTGTCCACGCCAAGAAATTCCACCTGCTTAGGCGAGAACACCGGAAAACTCATGTTCTCGGTCTTATTGTTCACACGCGCGCATATAGAGGTTATATCTATCTTATCCTTCAGCCTTTCAAAGATTTCCTTCAGTGTTTCTCCACCCTGAATCTTAACATACTCCTTTACATTAGAGCAATAGATCTTCATTTCCTTGTTCATGTCAATCTTGATATTAAAAAGTTAATTCCACAATCATCGTATCCACTAATTTAAACATAATTTCGGACTTAATTGCATCATCACCCCACATTTTTTTGAATAACAGAAAATAACCTATGAATTAAAATAACCACATGAATCACCCGACGAACGATTGGCCCTATGATAATGGCAAAATCCCTCACCATTGTCAAAATAGCGACAATATCCACATGTCTCATATTTGTTCTCTTCAGGACCTTCATCTTTTCGTTTATTTGATGTAGTTTGATTAAGATTCTTTGAGTATCAAACCATTAAGAATAACTTGCATGAGAATGGGCAATGGATAAGAAATTGCTAACTTGTTTTGTTACACTATATTCCTCATGCTTTTCAAATAACTCTTTACAAAG
>JAFOXR010000078.1 GCA_017391675.1 Muribaculaceae bacterium | reverse complement strand
GTAACCGATGTCAAACCTGGACAGCCTGCGAAAGCATAACCACCTATGCTCGCAATTGTATAGGTTTTACCATTATATGTTACACTTTCTGGGATTACAACTTCTCCTTGATATTCTACTGACTCAGTATAACTGGTTCCACTGTGTGTTACATAGGCAGAGTTCTTTGTGAAAATAGAAGTTCTATAATAAATGCCATCAACTTGAAATTCAAGTGCTGATACCTGCTGGGCAGTAATCAACATTAACACTAACAGTATCTTATTTATAATTGTAGTTTTCATATTGAATTATCATAATTTAAATAGTATACTTTCTTATATTTTCTCATGTTTTTTCTAGAAATAATATCCAAATCCCACTCCTATTGTCATCTGACTATTTGAAGAGTTTGACAAGTTATATTTATAATATAGTTTCAAGTCGTAGTGCTTATGCAACCACCCTACTTGTGCAACTATCGAACTTGACGGGAACGATACAGTGGTTACTTTCTCTCCATTATACTCGGTAATTGCATTGTACACATCTAAATCAAAACCATCATTTCCCGTAGGTGTATATGATTCCTTTTGACCTATTGCAATGCCTTGCTCATAACCAACACCTATATATACTTTTTTCAAGTTAAAGTTCACTATTGCTGGAATTATGATTTCATTCGCTGTATTACTATATTTTGCTTTACCTTTGAATGTATTATATGATTCATAGTCAAGGAAATCGTACGAAACCTCCTTACTTGCCTGAGCGTATTGATATTTCAGACCGATAGTTCCGTTTATCAATGAATTAATGCGTCCCAATCGAGCCATCACTCCTATTCCGAATGCTATTTTACTATGCGAAGCTATATTTGCGTAATCAAAACTGCCTTCAACACCTATCTTGAAAATAGGTTCTTTCTTTATTTTCACCACTTCGGCAGTATCTTTAATAACAGCCTTCGGGTTCTCTTCGGTTTTTATAACCGGCACTTCTGTACTTGTATTCCTAATAGGTTTAAGGTCGATATTCAATGTATGGCTTTCATCTTTTATCTCAAGCAGTCCCACTTCATCATTATAATTAAACTTCTTGAGTCTATAGCTATACATACCATAATCCAACTTCTTACTCAATGGCGTAATGCCAATAAGGGTTTCATCTTGTCCATTCTGAGACAAATAGACATCGGCACCAGTTGGAGTACTACTAAGCAACAGCCAACCGGTTTGAATCTTTGGTTCTTCTACAATAGTGCGTACAACACCGGTAATAAGATCCATTTTATACACAACACCCGATTTCAATCTACCTTCAGGGAACCAATAATAGCCATCTTTTTCGGCATTAGTTATATGACCTAATTGCGGGTGTACAATCTTCAATTTCATGGTACCCTCGGGTACATATACCCATATTTCAGCAGGTTTCTGTTCAACAGCAACAATACCCAAAGCACCATTATCAAACGAGAAACCAGTTTGAGTTGTAAATACTTTAATTATGGCACAATTTTTACCATTAATATCTTTCTTAGGAGAAAATGTAGTTGCTTCAAGATCAGTTTCCAGTACTTCAAAGGATTTCACCGAAATCTGAGCGAAAAGAGCCGTACTAGCAAACAGATTCAATAATAGTAACAGTATATACTTCTTCATTTGTAAAATGTATTTATGCATAATTTTGCAAAGTTAACAAAACTTCAATATACATAAACCATATTTTCCGTAGAATTCACCAATAATTATTGGAAATTAGATTCAATACAATATTCAATTATATACTCTTACTATATAATTAAGGTATATACATAAGATTCCTTATAATATAGTCGGAGAGCATTATGCCTTTTTCTGTTATAGTTATAGCTCCATCTACTATTCTCATCTCTCCTGAGTCCACAAATCTACGGTATTCACTTTTAAAATGCGTGTATAATTCTTTTCCAAACATTAATCGAATCTGTTCTGTTTTGATACCCCACATTGTGCGCAAATTAATCATTACATATTCATTATATCGCTCCCATATGGTTTCAGATTCTTCGGCATAGGCAAATCCTTTACTGTTTACACCTTTTATATATTCTTTTATTGACATAGGATTATAACGGCGTACAGTTCCATCAAAACTATGAGCTGATGCTCCCAATCCTATATAAGGTGTCAAATTCCAATAACTACTGTTATGCCGCGAATATTGTCCAGGCTTTGCAAAGTTAGAAATTTCATAATGTACATATCCAGCCTCAATCATCTTTGCTACAAGAGTTTCATACATCTTCACACAATCGTCTTCACTGCATTCAACAATTTCGCCTTTCTCTTTTCTTTTATATAATACAGTTCCTTCTTCATAACTAAGATTATAGCACGAAATATGCGGAACATCTAGCTTTATTGCTTCCTCTAAAGAATAAAGCCATGTCTCTTGTGTCTGCAAAGGCAATCCATATATCAAATCAATACTTATATTTCTGAATCCAGCCTGTCTTATTACCGACACGGCTTCCCTAGCCTGACTCGCATTATGACGACGATTAATTTCCACCAACTCTGAATCGACAAAACTCTGGATTCCCATGCTCACCCTATTTATTCCCAAAGAACGACACTCCTTCATATACTCAAAGTATACATCATCGGGATTAACTTCGATTGTAAATTCAGCTATTGTGTTAAAATTGATTATTGACTTTAGACCAGATACCAGACAATTCAACTGGTGAATTGACAATTGCGATGGTGTACCACCACCTATATATATAGTAGTCACATCTTCTCCACTGATTTCCCCTATTCTCAATGACAATTCTTTAACAACAGCATCTATATAACTATCTGTCAATGTTTTGTCGGTCGTAGAATAAAAGTCACAATAAAAGCAGCGTTTCTCACAAAACGGTATATGTATATAAATTCCAGCCATAAGTTTACAAAAATAATACATAATCCAACAAACGACAAACAAAAAGCATGATTATAAAGCATGTTTTTTAACATATTGCCAAATCATTGTTTTTTCAGAAAAAATTCATAATTTGCAACCGCTTATTAAAATTAACTTATTTAGAAACTAATAAAACACTAATAACATGAAGGTTTATCAAACAAACGAAATCAAAAACATCTCTTTGCTAGGTAGCAAGGGATCTGGAAAAACCACACTTGCTGAAGCTATGCTTTACGAGTGTGGAGTTATAAAACGCAGAGGTACTGTTGAAGCTAAGACTACTACTTGCGACTATTTCCCAGTAGAAAAGGAATACGGATATTCTGTGTTCTCAACTGTTTTCTATGCTGAGTTCCTTAACAAAAAACTGAATGTTATCGATTGTCCTGGTAGTGACGACTTCGTTGGAAACGCAATCACTGCACTTAATGTTACCGATACAGGTGTTATCCTTATAGACGGACAATATGGCGTTGAAGTTGGTACTCAAAACATCTATCGTACATGCGAACAACTTAAGAAACCTATAATTTTCGCAATCAACCAGCTTGACGGTGAAAAGGCTGATTTTGACAACTCTTTGCTACAACTAAGAGAACACTACGGAAACAAGGTTGTGCCTATCCAATTCCCTATCAACTGCGGTCCTTCGTTCAATTCAATGATTGATGTGCTGTTGATGAAACAATATTCTTGGGGACCAGAAGGCGGTGTTCCTACAATCACTGAAATTCCAGAAGAATACAAAGAAAAGGCACTTGAAATGCACCAGCAACTCGTTGAAGCTGCAGCCGAAAATGATGAAGGACTAATGGACAAGTTCTTCGAACAAGGCGCATTGAGCGAAGACGAACTTCGTTTAGGTATCCGCAAGGGTCTTGTAGACCGTAGCATCTTCCCTGTATTCTGCGTAAGCGCATTGAAGGATATGGGTGTTAGACGCATGATGGAATTCCTAGGTAATGTTGTTCCTTTTGTTAACGATATGCCAGCTCCTATCAATACAGATCTAGAAGAAGTTCCGGTAGAATCAGATGGCCCACTAAGCCTATTTGTATTCAAAACTACTGTTGAGCCTCACATTGGTGAAGTTACATATTTCAAGGTAATGTCAGGTACTCTTAAGGCTGGAGCCGATGTTACAAACATGAATCGCGACAGCAAGGAACGCCTAGCTCAAATATATTGCGTATGCGGTCAAGTTAAGACTGCAATTGATGAGCTTAAAGCAGGTGATATAGGTGCAACAGTTAAGATGAAAGATGTCCGCACAGGTTGCACACTTAATGGTGCTGGCTGCGAATACAAGTTTGATTTCATCAAATATCCAGCTCCTAAATACCAACGCGCAATCAAACCTGCTAATGAAGCAGACGCTGAAAAACTAAGTGCAATCCTGACTAGAATGCACGAAGAAGATCCTACATGGGTTGTTGAACAATCTAAGGAGTTGAAGCAAACTATCGTATCAGGTCAAGGCGAATTCCACCTAAGAACATTGAAATGGCGCATTGAGAACAACGAAAAATTAATGATTAACTACATCGAGCCAAAGATTCCTTATCGTGAAACTATCACTAAGGCTTCTCGCGCAGATTACCGCCACAAGAAACAATCAGGTGGTGCTGGTCAATTCGGTGAAGTGCATATAATCGTTGAGCCATACGAAGAAGGCATGCCTAAGCCAGACACATACAAGTTCAATGGTCAAGAGTTCAAGATGAATGTGAAGGACACTCAAGAAATACCATTGGAATGGGGAGGTAAGCTAGTAGTATGCAACTGTATCGTTGGTGGTGCAATTGATGCACGCTTCATTCCTGCTATCGTTAAGGGATTAATGGACAGAATGGAACAAGGTCCATTGACAGGTTCTTATGCTCGCGATGTACGCGTATGTATTTACGACGGTAAGATGCACCCGGTAGATTCAAACGAAATTTCATTCCGTCTTGCAGGCCGTAATGCATTCAGCGAAGCATTCAAGAACGCTAATCCTAAGATTCTTGAACCAGTATATGATGTTGAAGTACTTGTACCTAGTGACAAGATGGGCGATGTGATGAGTGATTTGCAAAGCCGTCGCGCATTAATCATGGGCATGGAAAGCGATAAGGGCCTTGAAAAGATTTCAGCAAAAGTACCTTTGAAAGAAATGGCAAGCTATTCAACAGCTCTAAGTTCAATCACAGGCGGACGCTCATCATTCACAATGAAATTCGCTTCTTATGAACTAGTTCCTGGCGATGTTCAAGACAAGCTATTGAAAGCATACGAAGCTGAAAACAAAGAAGACTAAAAACATACTTTCTCATAATCACTCAGGGAGCAACCTAAACTTTAGCGTTGCTTCCTGTTTTTTTACACTAAATAATTGTATATACCGCGAAACTTGTCGTCATTTTCTTAAAAATCAGTCGAAATAATTTGTTTTTTCACACTTATTTGTTAATTTTGTCGCACAAAGTTAATTAACAATATTATCTTCAGAACCATAAAAGGAACAATTTTTTAGATAAATTGTTAATCTTAAAAATAATGAACTAGAGGGCATAACAGCCCTAACCAAATAGACAACAATGAAGAAATCAACGATTTGGATATTAACCATAGTAATGGCCTTCTCATTCATAGGGTTGCTCTATGTACAGATAATGTATATGGAGAACATAGTGAAGATGAGAAATGAACAATTTTCCGAAATTGTCAAGAGAAGCCTATATGGCGTATCCACATCTTTGGAACAAGACGAAACCAAGCATTTCCTAGAAGAGGATTTTAACGAAGCCGACAATGGATTCTACAATCATTCATCTTCAGGAAAGAATGAATTCGAATACTCAATAACATCACCCGACGGCACTTCGGACTACAAAATACAAGGTAATTGGGAAACTATTAAAGTTGAGCCAAAAAACGAGACTAACCTTGAAGATATAAATGACCGATATAAAAGCATGCAGGAAACTCTTAAAGGTCAATATTTATATCAAAAGGGACTGCTTAACGAGGTGATTCTTAACATTCTCAGCAAGTCAAGTAACCGCCCTATATCCGAGCGCGCAGACTCTGCTGTTGTCAACGAATACCTAAAAGACGAATTATCAAACAACGGGCTGAACCTGGATTTTGAATTTGCAGTAGTTGACCGTAGCGGTAATGACATATACAAGACAAGCGGTTTCTACACCGATGAAACTACGGCTGTTTATTCGCAAGTCCTTTTCCCTAATGACCCTGTCAACAAGATGACCTATCTTAAAGTGTTTTTTCCAAAGAAAAGTGACTATATCTTCTCTTCCATTCGCTTTATGATACCGTCATTTGCATTTACATTCATATTACTTGTAGTATTCCTATTCACTATCATAATTGCATTCCGCCAAAAGAAATTGTCTGAAATGAAGAATGATTTCATAAATAATATGACTCATGAATTCAAGACACCCATATCTACAATTTCTCTTGCAGCACAAATGCTCAACGATGATTCTGTTAGGAAAAGCCCTACAATGCTGCAACACATCTCAGGCGTCATCAATGACGAGACTAAACGTCTTCGTTTTCAGGTAGAGAAAGTTCTTCAAATGTCGCTGCTTGACCGCCAAAATGCGACCCTAAAGCTACAGGAGCTCGATGTGAATGCTACAATCGCTAATGTAGAGCATACTTACAAATTAAAAGTAGAGAAATTTGGGGGCAAGATATCAACTGCACTTGATGCCGAAGACTCTATTGTAAATGTTGATGAAATGCATTTTACCAATGTAATATTCAACTTGCTTGACAATGCTTTGAAATACCGCCGTGAGGATATACCTTTGGAACTATCAATTTCTACCAGAAACATTGGTGAAGACAAAGTAGAAATCATCATTGCCGACAACGGAATTGGTATAAAGAAAGAAGACCAGAAAAAAATCTTCGAAAAATTTTTCCGTGTATCCACAGGAAATCGTCACGATGTTAAAGGATTCGGCCTTGGACTTGCATATGTACACAAACTCATAACACAATTCAAAGGCAGCATTCATGTTGAAAGCGAATTAAATACCGGATCGAAATTTATAATAATATTACCACTAATAAAATAAGAATTATGGAAGAAAAATTGCGTATTCTACTATGCGAAGACGACGAAAATCTTGGCATGTTATTAAGAGAATATCTACAAGCAAAAGGATTTAACGCCGATTTGTTTGCAGATGGAGAAAGTGGCTACAAGGCATTCCTTAAAGGAAAATATGATTTATGCGTGCTAGATGTGATGATGCCTAAGAAGGACGGATTCGCATTAGCTCAAGAAATCCGCACAGTAAACAGCGAAGTTCCTATTATATTCTTGACCGCAAAATCTTTGAAAGAAGATATTCTAGAAGGATTCAAAATCGGAGCAGATGATTATATCACCAAGCCATTCAGCATGGAAGAACTCGTGTTCCGTATTGAAGCTATCCTACGCCGAGTAAAGGGAAAGAAAGGAAAAGAAATTACAATGTACAAAATCGGCAAATTCACCTTTGACACACAAAAGCAAGTGCTTATGGTGGAAGACAAGGTAACAAAGCTTACAACTAAAGAATCGGAACTTCTTAGCTTGCTATGTGCGCATGTTAATGAAATCCTTGAACGCAACTTTGCATTAAAGACTATCTGGATAGATGACAACTACTTCAATGCACGAAGCATGGATGTATACATTACAAAATTGCGCAAGCACTTGAAGGACGACCCTTCTATCGAAATCATCAACATTCATGGTAAAGGCTACAAACTTATCTCACCTGAAGTTGAAGCTAAAGCTAAATAACAGCCACAAAAGTTTAATTAAACGCACCAAAAATTTGGTGCGTTTTTGCTATATGTTTAACGACAAGTTTCTTTGTGATTGTATGAAATTACCTTATATTTGCACAGCAATAAAAAAACTGAGCAAATGATTCGGATAATTTACGAAATATACAAATGGCTAATAGCTTTCCCGCTAATTTTTATCACTACAATTCTAATCACTTTATGCACTGCTATTGGCAGTCGCTTATTCGGTTCTAAGTTTTGGGGATATTATCCGCCTCACTTTTGGGGTAAATTATGGTGCTGGCTTTTCTTTGTTAAAGTAAAAGTTAACAAGGAAGCTGAAATTGACCCTAGCACATCTTATGTTTTTGTTGCCAACCACCAAGGAGCATATGACATCTTCTCTATCTTCGGTTTCCTTAACCATAATTTCAGATGGATGATGAAAAAATCGATAACAAAAATTCCTTTGATAGGTATGGCCTGTAAATATTCTGAGCAAATATTTGTTGACCGTTCTTCAGCTATGGCTATGGCACGCTCTATAATTGAAGCGAAAAAGCGCTTGCGCAACGGCATGTCTATAGTTGTATTTCCGGAAGGAACTCGTACTCTTGACGGGAAAATGAGCGCATTCAAGAAAGGGGCATTCAAACTGGCAATGGATTTCAAACTGCCTATCGTTCCATTAACAATCGATGGATCATTCAACATACTGCCTCGCACATCAATCGTAAATATTAAGTACGGAAAAATTATTCTTACCATACACAAACCTATATACCCAAGCAAAGGCGCTGAAGACATGGATAGCGCGATGAAAGAGACATACAACGCCATACAAAGCGCGCTTCCTGCAGAACACCAAACACCTTTAGATTGATTATATCAAAAAAATGCACTTATAGCATTAAATTTATTTGCAAAGTATTTTCTATTTAATAAAAAAGAAGTATCTTTGCACCGCAATTTTGCCCAGTGGTGTAATGGTAGCACTTCGGATTCTGGTTCCGCCTGTGAGGGTTCGAATCCTTCCTGGGCAACAAAATTACTGGGAGCTTCGTGAAAGCTCCTGTTTTATTAACAAATTTAAACTATACAAACAAATGGCAGTAAAAATTAGATTACAACGTCAAGGTCGCAAAGACTATGCATTCTATCCTATTGTAATCGCTGATAGCAGGGCACCACGTGATGGTAAATTTATTGAAAGGATTGGTTCTTATAACCCTAACACTAATCCTGCTACAATAAGTTTAAATTTTGAAAGAGCTTTGCACTGGGTAAACTGCGGAGCAATCCCAACTGACACAGTTCGCCGTATTCTTTCTTACGAAGGTGTATTGCTTATGAAGCACTTGCAAGGTGGCGTAAAGAAGGGTGCATTCAGCGAAGAAGAAGCTCAAAAGCGTTTCGATGCTTGGAAAAATGCTAAGACAGCAGCTATCGAAGCTAAAAAGAACAAACTAGCTGACGAAAAGAAAGCTGACAAGAAAGCTCGCCTAGAAGCTGAAGCAGCTAAGAATACAGCTAAAGCTGAAGCTGTAGCTCAAAAGAAAGCAGAACTTGCCAAGGCAGCCGCTGAAGCAGCTGCAGCTAAAGCAGCAGAAGAAGCAGGTGCAAATGAAGAAGCTCCAGCTGAAAGCGCAGAATAATTTCTTGCTTTTCGCAACAACAAAAAAAGCTCCGATTGGAGCTTTTTTTGTATCTATATATCACAAACAATCATCAACTACATTATACCGCGTTCTCTCAACTTCAACTGCCAGTTCCATGCAGTACGCATAGTTTCTTCGATTGAGATACAAGCCTTCCAGCCTAGTATCTCATTAGCTTTTGTTGTATCTCCCCACACCTTTTCAATATCTCCAGCGCGACGGCCTACAATTTTATATGGAACCTTTACACCGGTTGCTTTTTCAAAAGCATTGATAAGTTCTAGTACTGATACCCCGTTTCCAGTTCCTAAATTATATGTCTCAAGGCTCTCGCAGTCATCATTTTCAAGCATTCTGTCAAGAGCGCACACATGAGCCTTGGCCAAATCTACCACATTAATAAAGTCCCTAATACAAGATCCATCTGGAGTATTATAGTCATTGCCAAACACACTAAGTTCACTTCTCACACCTATTGCTGTCTGAGTAAGAAATGGCACAAGATTCTGAGGAACACCATTAGGCAACTCCCCTATCTCAGCTGATGGATGAGCTCCAACAGGATTAAAGTATCTCAACAATGTACTTTTAATAGGAGCCCCAGAATTAATATAATCTGCTATAACCTCCTCTGCAATCTGTTTTGTATTGCCATAAGGAGATGTGGCTTTCTTAATTGGCGAATTTTCTGTAACAGGATTTTCATCAGGTTCACCGTATACAGTACAAGATGAAGAGAGCACAATACATTTCACATCATTTTCAGGCATCAATTCAAGTAAATTGTAAAGCGTGTTCAAATTATTACGATAATACTGCAATGGTTTTTGAACAGACTCCCCAACAGCCTTGCATGCGGCAAAATTAATAATCCCCTTAATTCCGCAATATTCAGCAAACAGTTTCTTCAAGCAATCTATATCAGTACAGTCACCTTTTACGAAATGAGGACGAATACCACTTATCCGTTCAATACCATCTAACACATTTTCATTGCTATTAGAAAGATTATCTATTATAATCACTTCATAACCGGCATTCTGCAACTCAACCGTTGTATGAGAACCTATATACCCGGTACCTCCAGTTACCAAAATTCTTCCTTTCATAATTATCAATATTATACTCACACAAAGATAGGCAATCACAATTTAGTTTGCAAATTAAACCACACTCAATTTGCTATTACAATCACTTTGCACTATCTTTGTTTTGAAAAATATTTATGTATATGAAAATCTCCGAACTAATTTCGTCACGCCCACATAAGACTGGTTTTTCTTTTGAAGTATTGCCTCCTTTAAAAGGAAAAAG
>JAFOXR010000077.1 GCA_017391675.1 Muribaculaceae bacterium | reverse complement strand
GATGCTTATGCATTGATATATAGAGCCTACTATGCGCTCATTAATGCTCCTCGCATGTCGTCGAAGGGGTTTAACACTTCGGCAATATACGGATTTGTCAACACTTTGCAAGATGTGCTGAAACGCGAGAATCCGAGTCATATCGCTGTGTGCTTTGACCCTCCAGGCCCCACTTTCCGTCACGATGCGTTTGAAGGATACAAGGCAGAACGCCCGCCTACGCCCGAAGATATCCGCTTGGCTATTCCATACATAAAGCGCATATTGGAAGCCTATCGTATTCCAGTTATGGAAATTATGGGCTACGAGGCCGATGATGTGATAGGTACGCTTGCCAAAAAGGCGCAGGCAAAGGGCTTCACTGCCTATATGATGACTCCCGACAAGGACTTCGGTCAGGTGGTAGATGAACGGATTTTCCAGTATAAGCCAGGAAAGCAGGGTGCCGATTTTGAGGTGCTCGGAGTGAAGGACATTTGTGAGATGTATGATTTTGAATCTCCTCTCCAGGTAATAGATTATCTGGCTCTTATGGGTGACAAGGTGGATAATATCCCTGGTTGTCCAGGAGTGGGAAAAGTTACGGCTATAAAGCTCATTAAGCAGTTTGGCTCGGTGGAAGGATTGCTTGAACATACTGGCGAACTTAAGGGAGCGATGAAAGCTAAAGTGGAAGACAATGCCGAACAGATAAGGTTCTCTAAATTCCTTGCTACGATAAAGACCGATGTGCCTATCGAGTTTGACGAGAAAGCCTTGGCGCGCGAGGAAGCCGATGTGAACACGCTTTACGAAATATTCAATGAACTTGAATTCAGGACATTGATTACTCGCATTATAGGTAAGAATGTTCCTGTGCCGACAGCGGCTACGGTGAGCGAAGCTAAAGCCGATATGGCTCAACCTTCGTTGTTCGGCAGTGAATCGGAAGATTCAGCCGCCGAGAGTGAAACCAGTGCTGCATTGCCCATCGTTTCAATAGCTACCGAGGCTCATAGATATGATGTGCTGGATAATCCGGCTAAAGTAGCCCGCTTGGCACAGAAACTGGCTTCGGTGAAAGAATATGGCGTGTGTGTGCTCACCGATGACGCCGATAATATCAGTCAGCGAGTTGTAGGAGTAGGGCTATCGGCAATGAAAGCGGTTGCTGCATATATACCAGTGCCGCAAAGTGGTGTGGCTCGTGCCGAAATGATTGCAGCATTGAAGCCTGTGTTTGAGAATCGGTCATCGGTGCTTGTGAGTGCCAATGTGAAAAATGACATACTTGCTTTGCATAACGATGGAATATCGGTAGCAAAACCCTATTACGACATATCGGTCGCTCATTATCTAGTGCAGCCCGAAAACAGCCACGACTTGCCACGGCTTGTTTCTACGATGCTAGGATATGAAATGATTGCCCCCGAAACAGTTACCGATGGCGGAGGGCGTGCCAAAAGACCGGTCGCCGAAGCTCCGATAGAACTGCTGCGAGACTATGCATGCGAGCAGGCCGACATGACTCTGCGTCTTAAGTCCGGGCTAGAATCGCAGATTAAGGAGCTTGCAATGGATTCATTGCTTGCCGATGTAGAATTTCCGCTCATTGAGGTGCTTGCCGATATGGAACGGGCAGGCGTAAGGCTCGATACTGCTGTGCTGAATGAGTATGCCGAGGTGCTGAAGTCGCAGATGCAGCTATTGGAAAAGGAAATATATCAGTTGGCGGGAGTAGAGTTCAATATATCTTCTCCGAGTCAGGTGGGAGACATCTTGTTCCAGAAGATGAAACTTGACGACAAGGTGAAGAAGACCAAGGGCGGCAAATATTCTACTTCGGAAGATGTTCTTCTTAAACTCAAGGACAAGAATCCTATTGTAGGCAAGATACTTGATGTGAGGGGATTGAGAAAATTGCTTTCAACCTATGTTGAGGCTCTCCCATTGCTTATCAATGCCGAGACAGGCAGAGTGCATACTACATATAACCAGACGGTGACAGCAACCGGCCGCTTGTCGTCAACAAACCCCAATATGCAGAATATTCCGGTGCGCAGCGAAGAAGGACGAGAGATAAGGAAAGCATTCATTCCAGCCGAAGGCAATGTGTTCTTCTCGGCCGACTATTCACAGATTGAACTTCGTCTGGTGGCCGATTTAAGCGGTGACGAAACAATGGTAACGGCGTTCAATAACGGAGCCGATATTCACACTCTCACAGCTTCCAGAATATACCACGAGGAATTGAGTGAAGTGACTTCCGATCAGCGCCGCAAGGCAAAGACTGCCAATTTCGGTATTCTCTATGGCATTTCGGTATTCGGGTTGGCTCAGCGTTTGGAAATTCCGCGCGCCGAAGCTAAGATGCTTATTGACGGATATTTTGCCATGTTCCCTAAGGTAAAGGAATACATGGATACAGCAATCGAGAAAGGAAAGAAGCAGGAATATGTAACGACTGTATTCGGCCGTCGCCGCATGCTTCCGGGCATAAATTCACGCAATGCCGTAGTGCGAGGGTTCTCTGAGCGTAATGCTATAAATGCGCCGATACAGGGAACGGCAGCCGACATTATAAAGATAGCTATGGTGAATATCTTCCGCCGCTTCAAGGAGGAAGGATTGAAATCGAAGATGATAATGCAGGTTCACGACGAATTGAACTTTGATGTAGTGCCCGAAGAACTTGACAAGGTGAAGAGTATTGTCACTGAAGAGATGCGCAATGCCTACCATGGCAGTGTGCCTATGGAACCATCGTCGGGAGCAGCAAAGAACTGGCTAGAGGCTCATTGATAGGAAGGGTTGTGCCCTTCAGTATCTGTCTCAGCCTATTCTTTCTCTTTATTTAGTTTTTCCTGAGCCAGTTTTTCCTTATAGGCTTGAAGCTGTTTGCGCCAGGCAGCCCGCTTGGCGGCTTCTTTCTTGGCTTTCTGCTTCAAATAATCATCATATTGATTTTCTATATAGTTGTCTGCCATATATTTGTTTTTTGTAGAGAAATATGTTATATTTGTGCTTATTAATAAGCATATAGGCTATGCCAGTACCGATTAAGCTTTGGCGAAAGTACGAAACTATTTTTTATCGGGCAAATTGAGCATAGCATTTTATCAAGAAAAACTAAGAGACTATTATGGAAAACTGGTTAATTTGGCTCATCGTTACAGCCCTGCTTGTAATTATAGAACTGTTTACATTTATTGTAGCCACATTCTGTCTGGCGGTAGGAACTCTCTGTGCAATGGTAATATCTCTTTTGGGACTGGGTATTGAGGCTCAGCTGATAGCTGTAGCTGCAGGCACAGTGCTTGCTTTCGTAGTGTTTGCTCCTGTAATTCGCCGTTGGCAGAAAAATAAGGAAGAGCAGACTGGCACTGCCGCCGTGAGCAATATGGACGCGCTTATAGGCCGGGTGGTGGAAACCGTTGAGGATATACCGCAGCATGGCGTGGGCCGAGTGAAAGTGGACGGAGACCGTTGGCAAGCTCGTTGCGACGGCGACATGGAAGTGCCGGCAGGAAGCCGAGTGCGCATAACAGGATATGACAGTATAATCCTGGAAGTAGAAAAATTATAGAACCGATAAAAATAGATTGAAAAATGGACACATTGGTATTGTTGGCTATCATAGTGCTGATAGCGGTAATTCTAGTAATTGCGGGCGTGAAAGTGGTTCCGCAATCCGAAACACGAGTAATTGAGCGTCTTGGACGATTCCACAGCGTATTGCCTCCAGGACTTAACATCATCTGGCCTTTCATTGACAAGCCCAAGATGATTTATACTCGCCGAGTGGATAACCTGGGCGGTCGTCGCACTATAGCGAGCATCGTTTCCACTTCAAGCATCGATTTGCGTGAGCAGGTTTACGACTTCCCTTCTCAACAGGTAATCACTAAGGATAATGTTACTACCGAGATCAATGCTCTTTTGTATTTCCAGATAGTTGATCCTAAGAAATCGGTATATGAAATAGACAATTTGCCTAATGCGATAGAAAAGCTTACACAGACATCGCTTCGTAATGTGATAGGCGAACTTGAACTAGACGAAACCCTTACTTCTCGCGACACTATCAACTCAAAGCTGCAATCTATTCTTGATGAGGCTACCAATAAATGGGGCGTGAAGGTGAACCGTGTGGAATTACAGGACATCACTCCTCCAGAGAGCGTGCGTGAAGCAATGGAAAAGCAGATGCAGGCTGAGCGTAACCGCCGTGCAGAAATTCTTAATGCTGAAGGTGAAAAGAAATCGTTGATTCTCCGTTCCGAAGGTGAAAAGCAGTCGCAGATCAATCAGGCTGAGGCCGAAAAGCAGGCACAGATATTGAAGGCCGAAGGTGAATCGCGTGCTAAGGTACTTCAAGCCGAAGCCGAGGCTGAAGCTATACGCCGTGTAACCGAAGCTATCAAGGAGTCGAAAACCGACCCTGCAACCTATATGCTTGCAATGAAATACATTGAAACGCTTAACGAAATGACATCGGGCAAGGACGGCAAGACCGTATATATCCCTTATGAAGCAACAGGTGTGCTAAGCTCGATAGGCTCAATTAAAGAGATGTTCAACAAATAAGGGCTGACAGTTAAGAAACAAGAAAAGCGATGAGAAAATCATCGCTTTTTTTTTGGTCGGGGTGAGAAGACTCGAACTTCCGGCCTCTACGTCCCGAACGTAGCGCGCTACCAACTGTGCTACACCCCGCCGTTTTCTTGAAACTTCGGCTGCAAAGATAGTGCAAATATATCAAATATGGGCATTGTGAATTTAAAAAAATGCCTATATGTTGTGCTTTACTGTGCTATTTCTTATATTTGTACAATAGAAAAAAACTTACTAAAAATAAAGTCTTATGAGAAGAGTTGTTTTGTCTTTGATTATGCTGCTTTGCTGTGGTGTTATGGTGAATGCACAGAATATTCAGTTGCATTACGATTTCGGTAATAATATATATGACGAATTGGGCGGAAGGGCTAAACTCACTACCACAGTGGAAATGTTCAAGCCCGACAAATGGGGTAGCACATTCTTCTTTGTGGATATGGACTATGCTAAAAACGAAGTGGCATCGGCCTACTGGGAAATAGCGCGTGAACTTAAATTCTGGAAAGCTCCAGTTTCCATTCATGTGGAATATGATGGCGGTATCAACTACATTAAGGACAGCTATCTGGGCGGTGTTACCTATACCTATAATAATTCCGATTTCTCTAAGGGATTTTCTGTGTCGGCAATGTACAAGTATATACACAGCAACGAATCTCCAAGCAATTTCCAGCTTACAGGAACATGGTATCTCAATTTCGGTAAAGGAATGTTCTCGTTCACGGGATTTGCCGATTTCTGGCGTGAGAAGCACACCGACATGAACGGAAACAAGCACGAATTCGTATTCCTTGCCGAACCGCAATTCTGGTTTAATTTCAATGCGCTTAAGAAAGTGAATGACAAGTTCAATCTTAGCGTGGGTACCGAATGGGAAATCTCTTCCAACTTTGCCCTTATGAACGGCTGGTACTGGAATCCTACCCTTGCTCTTAAGTGGACATTCAATTGATAAGTAGTGATAAAAATAAATAAAAAGAGTCTTTTTAAGTATAACGGAATATCGATAACGGGAAATTTTCGTAACTTGGCTCTATAAAACGAATAATAAGCAATAGAAACAATGAGAAGTTTTATTAATGTAGAAGATATTGGCGATTTGAAAATCGCTGTAAAAGAGGCTCTTGAAGTGAAAGCCAACCGATTCGGATATAAATCGCTAGGTGAAAACAAGACCTTGCTGATGGTATTTTTCAATTCATCGTTGCGCACTCGTCTAAGCACGCAGAAAGCGGCAATGAATCTAGGTATGAATGTGATTGTACTAGATGTGAATCAGGGCGCGTGGAAACTGGAAACCGAGCGAGGCGTGATAATGGACGGTGACAAGAGTGAGCATTTGCTTGAAGCAATCCCTGTGATGGGCAGCTATTGCGATGTGATAGGAGTACGCTCGTTTGCGCGTTTCGAGAATAAGGCCGATGACTATGAAGAAAAGATATTGCAGCAATTTATCCAGTATTCAGGAAAACCGGTATTTGCAATGGAAACGGCTACGGTTCACCCTTTGCAGGCGTTTGCCGACCTTATAACGATAGAAGAATTCAAGAAAGTTGAGCGCCCTAAGGTGGTTCTTACATGGGCTCCTCACCCAAAGGCTTTGCCGCAGGCTGTGCCCAATTCTTTCGCACAATGGATGAATGCTGCCGACTATGATTTCGTTATCACTCACCCCGAAGGCTATGAACTTGACCCTAAATTCTCGGGCAATGCGCGTATAGAATATGACCAGGATAAGGCGTTGGCTGGAGCCGACTTCGTTTATGCCAAGAACTGGAGTGCCTATGCCGATCCTAATTATGGAAAGATTGTGAGCAAGGATATGTCGTGGACAGTCACTTCCGAGAAAATGGCACTTACCAACAATGCCTTCTTCATGCACTGCTTGCCTGTGCGTCGCAATATGATTGTGAGCGATGATGTGATTGAAAGCCCTCAGTCAATCGTGATACCGGAGGCAGCCAATCGTGAAATTTCTGCACAGGTAGTGCTGAAACGCATTCTTGAAGGCTTGAAATAATAACGCAAAGAAAATTAAGATGAAACGCATAGCATTGATAGTATCGGTACTGCTTGCCTGTGTGGTATCGCTAGGCGCGCAGTCTCAGGACTTGAAGCGATGGAGCGATGGACCGCTAGAGTGGAGCGATTTCAAGGGACAATCGGTACTAGAGTCGGCACCCTCGGCTCTAAAGGTATCGCTTGTGACCGACTCCAAGGAAGTGACCGAAAAGCATAAAATCCAGTACAGAATCACAGCCCAGGCTGTAATGGACCGCAATGCTTCATCGGCCGATACGGCGTCGATGACCGAACAGCGCTTGCGTTATCATCAGTTGCAGTTTGACCAGTTGGAACTGTACCGCCGCCGTCTTCAGAATGACTTGAATACTGGAATGAACGGCATTGAAGCCGACAAGAAACTCTCCTATTACCGCAGCCTTTACAAGGACCAGATACAGGCAATAAGGCAGGAAACCCGCGACGGAGCTGATGACAAGAAGCTCCAGGAGTGGGAATACTACACACGCAAGGCACTGGAGGAAATAGGATTGCCTCCAGCTCCCGAATTTGTGCCTAGCGACTGGTGCTATGGTCTCTATCTGGGCGTAGGCGGAATATTCCCCGTAAATGAGATAAAAGACTATTTTGGTGGCTGTTTCACCTTTACGGCAGGTCTTACGGCAGGGTATAAGAGATTGAAGCTAAAGGCCGATGTCTCCTATGGGCAGGTCGATTTCAAGAAACCAAATGTGTTTGGTGCTGTCGATGCTCAGGGGAGAGCATTGCAAGGTCCAATGAATGAATATGCTACCTATTTGGGTATAGGTACCACACTAGGCTATAGCGTGGTAAATACTAAGCGGTTTGCGATAACCCCTCATGTGGGAGTGTACTGGAACGGATATTCATGGAACATGGCAAATCTGGAATATGTGTGGGACGACAATGCAAATAAGGAACTCGCAAAGGTGAAAAGCACCGAGAATGCAAACATGAAAGATGTGAGTTGGATTGCGGGTATTGACTTTGATGTAAAGATTCACAAGTATGTGACCAGCACGCCGTTTTTCCTTACCGGACAACGCGAGCAGTTCACCTCGTCAATACGCATCACTCCTTATGTGGCTTATGCAAAGTATAAAGTTGTGGGAGCAAGCGGGTATCACATAGGGTTCACAGTGTCCTATGCAGGCATTGCGCGCTCGTTGAGAATGAAATAGCTCGGTTGGCATAAAGATTACTTGCCGGAATCGGGTGTGCCGTGGCATCAAATATCCGAGGATAATTTTCAGTCATTTTTTGTGAGAATCGCTGTTTTGAAGGTTCTTTTTTGCCTCGTTTTTGTAGGTATGGCGGTTTTTTGGTAATTTTGCAAGATGAAGTGTTTTATTAGAAGAGGGCAATAGCGTTATTGTCTCATCTTGACAAGGAACCGAATTTGTTATAACAAAACTGAATAATGGAAGAGAATACAATAAAACCTAATGTCCTTGACTACGAGGATATATGCGAACTGGCTCCGTTCTTTAAAGGGAAGAGGAAACTGGTGAATTTCTTGTTCAAAATGCTGAAGATGGACAAGGTGAACTGGTTGCATTCCCATAACTGCAGCACTCCAGGCGCTCCTTTTACAAAGGGTGTACTTAAGGACTTGAACGCGACTGTAGTTGTGGAAAACGAGAAAATCCTCGACAACCTTCCCGAAGGAGCATTCATTACAGTGTCAAATCACCCGTTTGGAGCTCTCGACGGCATTATACTTATAGGTCTGCTAGGCTCTCGCCGAAAAGACTATAAGGTGATGGTGAACCTTATACTGAATTATATCACTGCTTTGCGCAGCTGCTTTATAGCTGTTGACCCTGTGGCTTCAAGCGATCCTGCAAAGAAAGCCGTGTCAATGCGTGGAATCAGGGAAGCTATGCTTCATGTGAAGAACGGTCACCCGCTAGGATTTTTCCCTGCAGGTTCGGTAGCTAAGATTAATGCCAGGCTGCAGATTGACGACCGTGACTGGCAGCCATCAATAATACGCTTGATACAGCAGCTTAAAGTGCCTGTTGTGCCTATTTATTTCCACGGCTACAACTCGCTTCTTTCCTATATCCTGGGCCGTGTGTGCTGGCCATTGCGCTCGCTCATGCTGCCATCGGAAGTGTTCCGCAAGAAAAACGCTACATTGAGAGTGACGATAGGCAATCCGATAAGCGTTGAGGAACAAGCTAAGTACAAGAGCGTTGAAGAATTGACAAAATTCTTGAAGGATACAACCTTTTCAATGAAGAAATAAAAAAAAAGATGAACGAGATTTCTCCCGACATATTAAAGGCTAAACAGCGCTATTCGATAATAGGTAATGCCTCGGCGCTAGTGAATGCTGTGGGCAGGGCTATCCAGGTAGCCCCCATAGACCTGTCGGTGCTTATCATCGGTGAAAGCGGTTCGGGTAAGGAGTTTTTCCCAAATATCATTCACGATTACAGCGCACGCAAGCACAACCGCTATATAGCTGTCAATTGTGGTGCTATTCCCGAAGGTACTATCGATTCCGAGCTTTTCGGTCATGAGAAGGGCGCTTTTACCGGAGCCATTTCTTCACGAAAGGGATATTTCGAAGAAGCCGATGGCGGAACGATATTCCTTGACGAGGTGGCAGAACTTCCGCTCACCACTCAGGCAAGACTGCTGCGTGTGCTTGAAAGCGGAGAGTATATCAAGGTGGGTTCATCGGCCGTCCAGAAGACAAATATCCGCGTGGTAGCCGCTACCAATAAGGATATGCTTCAAGCCGTGAGCGAAGGCAAGTTCCGTGAAGACTTGTACTACCGTCTTTCTACAATTATAATACAGGTGCCGCCGTTGAGGGCCAGAGGCAACGACATCTTGTTGCTGGCGCGCAAGTTCTCGGGCGACTTTGCCGAGAAATACCGCATGCCGGGCGTGAAACTGCTCGACGATGCCAAGAATGCGTTGCTAAGCTACAGATGGCCGGGTAATGTCCGTCAGTTGAAGAATGTCATTGAGCAGCTGTCGCTGTTTGAGGCAGGTAATACGGTAGATGCCGATCAAGTGAAGAAATACCTTCCGCAGTATGAAGGAAGCTATACGCCGGCAGTGGCTTCGGCATCGTCTTTCAACTACAATCAGGAGCGCGAACTGCTGTTCAAGATGCTGTTCAAGATGCAAAGCGATATAGAAGAACTGCGTAGCCGCCTTGATAAAGGGCAGCACGAGGTGCATGAAAGACACCGGATTGAATCCTCTTCTTCGGGAGCGCATCGTGCTCATTCGCTTATGCGTTATCCATCGTCCTACGACAAGCCGCAGGATACCGATGAGGTGGAATACAGCGAAGTGCCTGGCGACGATAGGGACGAACTGGAAGTGGAAAGCGTGCCAGCCGATAATGCAGCAGTGCACAATGCCGCAACAATGACTCTTGAAGACACTGAGCGCGAGACCATACGCCGTTCGCTTGAACGCCATGGAGGCAAGCGCCGCCGTGCTGCCGAAGAACTGAACATCTCGGAACGCACACTTTACCGCAAGATTAAAGAATATGGCCTTGACTGAAGTGTCAAGATTTAAATATAACAGAATAACAAGATGCTGAAACGAGTTTTTGCTATCATATCATTAATAGTGGTTTTCCAGGCCTGTACCATAAGCTATAAGTTTAATGGTGCTGCCCTTAACTACGATATCTACAAAACGATATCCATATCGCAGTTCCCTATCCGTGCTGCCTTGGTTTATCCGCCATTGCAGCAGACATTCGAGAACCAGCTGACCGATATGATAACCAGGCAGACTCGCTTGCAGGTGATAGACTCGGGCAATACCGATTTAAGAATTGAAGGGGAAATCACAGGATACAACCTGAGCCCTCAGGCAGTGAACGAGAATGCCTATGCATCGCAGACCCGCCTCACCGTCACCGTACGCGTGAAGTATACCGACAATAAGCAGGACGGTCAAGATGTTGACCAGTCGTTCTCGGCATATAGAGACTTCTCAAGCGACCAGTTGCTTACCGATGTTCAAGATGAGCTGTGCTCTGAAATATGTAAGGAACTTGCCGAATTGATTTTCAATGCCACATTGGGTAACTGGTAAATGCACGATAAACATGGATATAGTTAATGACATACGCGGTTTTTTAGCCGATTCCTCAAAGGCAATAACCAGAGAATGGCTTGAGGAGGCACAGGCGAAGTATCCCTATTTCACCTTGCCTGCATTGCTGTATCTTCATCGCAATAAGGATACCGAAGGACTTGATGAGGTTATTCTGGGCAAACTGGCGATAGCCTCGCCCGACAGAAAATCTCTATGCGCTATCCTGGGCGAGAATGCTGTGAAGTTTGCTTCGTTCTATCCTTCCGAACCCGAACCGGAGCCTATTGATACCGATGAAACTCTGGACACTTTCCTATCCACCTATGGCAATACCGACGAGAAAGAACTGGAAATTCTCAACCAGATGATTTTCAACCCGGTTCCCGACTATGCGCAGATGCTTGCTGCCGAAGAAGAACGCAGCCGCCCTGCTCCGGGAGAGCTGGCTCCAAGCGAAGGCATAGACGAAGACGATGTGCTTATAAACAGGTTCATCTCTAAATCCAAGGATAAGAAAGACTTCTTCCACAGCGAGAGCGAAGCCGAAGTGGAACCGGAAGTGAAGACCGAGCCGATAGAAGCTCCTGTGCCTACCGACGACTCCATGTTGAGCGAAAGTTTGGCAAAAATATATATAAAACAGCGCAAATATTCTAAGGCTCTTGAAATTATTAAAACGATAAGTTTGAAATTTCCAGAAAAAAGTATTTACTTTGCAGACCAAATTCGTTTCTTGCGAAAATTGGTGATAACAGAAAATATAAAAAACAATAAATAGTTATGTACATTTTTTTAAGTATTCTAATTCTTATTGCTGCTCTATTATTGATCGGCGTAGTACTTATTCAGAAATCTAAGGGTGGCGGTCTTGCTTCAAGCTTTTCGGGCGCAAATCAAGTGATGGGCGTTCGCAAATCAACCGATTTCATCGAAAAGGCAACATGGTCACTAGCTATTTTCATTGTAGTTTGCAGCATTATTTCTGCATTCTTCATTCCTAACACATTGGTGCAAGGCAGCCGCATTGTACAACAACCAGTACAACAAGAGCAAAGCACACCATTTGCTACTGAAAAGGCTATCCCTGCAGCAGCTGAAGCTCCTGCAACTGAAGCTCCTGCTCAGCCAGCAGAATAATTTGCGACCTTAGGTCAAGAGATATAGCGACGGTACAGACAGATGCAAAAATGTTGTGCGGTCGCTTTTGTCGTATGTATACATTTCATGAAAAATAACGGTTATGGAATCAATTAGTGAAATCTATCGTATAGGCACAGGTCCTTCAAGCAGTCATACCATGGGACCACGCAAGGCTGCCCAGTTGTTCAAGGAGAGCGTGCCTCAGGCAGTGCGTTTTAATGTGGATTTGTATGGTTCTCTGGCGGCTACAGGAAAAGGTCACTTGACCGACAAGGCTCTGGAAGATGTGCTGTCGCCTGCAGGAGAAGTGACTATCAACTGGCTAGCAGATACCGTTCTGGACTATCACACCAACGGCATGAAGTTCACCGCTTACGACAAGGACGGTAATGTCCTCTCGGAGAAGATAGTTTTTTCGGTAGGCGGAGGAAAGATTGTGTGGCAGGACGAGATAGAGTCAGGAGAGTCTTCGGTGAAATCCATATATCCCATGAAGCGTATTTCCGATATTCTGGAGTGGTGCGAGAAAACAGGGCGCACCTATTGGGAATATGTGGACGACTGTGAAGGCGAGTGGATATGGGACTATCTTCACGAAGTGTGGGAAGTGATGAAAGCAGCTGTGGAACGCGGTCTGGAGGCCGAAGGAGTGTTGCCTGGAGGATTGGGCGTGAGACGCAAGGCTGTGAGTTACTACATGAAAGCAAGCGGCTATTCAAGCAGTCTTAAAAGCCGCGGACTTGTATACTCCTATGCACTTGCGGTGAGCGAGGAGAACGCATCGGGCGGAATGATAGTTACAGCCCCTACATGCGGATCGTGCGGCGTACTTCCTGCAGTGCTGTATCACCTGTATCTGTCGCGAGGATTCTCTGAGAAACGCATACTTCGTGCATTGGCTACTGCCGGAATTTTTGGAAATGTGGTTAAGACAAATGCTTCAATCTCGGGTGCTGAAGTGGGGTGTCAAGGCGAAGTCGGAGTGGCTTGCGCAATGGCTGCGGCAGCTGCCAGTCAGCTGTTTGGAGGTTCTCCTGCACAGATTGAGTATGCTGCTGAAATGGGCTTGGAACACCACTTGGGGCTCACTTGTGACCCTGTGTGCGGACTGGTGCAGATACCATGCATAGAACGCAACGCCTATGCAGCTGCCCGTGCATTGGATTCCAATCTGTATGCATCGTTTTCCGATGGAGTGCATAGCGTGAGTTTTGACAGGGTGGTTTCGGTGATGAAGCAGACAGGCCATGACTTGCCTAGTGTCTACAAGGAAACCTCTCAGGGCGGACTTGCTGCAATAGAATGATAAGCAATGATAATAAGAGAAAAAAGAAGAGGCTTTCACTGGGTGAGAGCCTCTTCTGTGTTTTATGGATATTCCAAGGTATGTTATTTATAGATTGTAGATTTCAGTTATGAAAAAATTTTGTTTTTGCAAAAGTAGTAATAAATTTTAATTTTCGGTTACGCAGAACTGTGTTTTTTTAATGAGAATGGCAAATTTTCTTACAGATTGTAATTATTGGCGTGTGCGTCGTCTCCGGACATGCTATTGAATATATGGAAGAGGATAAAATTTGACAGGATAGAGGAAACTTGTTATCTTTGCATTATGATTCTCAATAGCATATCCATACTGAACTTTAAGAATATAGAAGAGGCTGCTTTGCAGTTCTCTCCTAAAATCAATTGCTTTATAGGCAATAACGGAATGGGCAAAACCAATGTGCTTGATGCTGTCTATTATCTCAGCTTCAGCAAGTGCCATGCCCTTCAGGGAGATGCTATGGTGATAAGGCACGAGGCCGACTATATGATGCTTAAGGGTTCCTATCTGCGTCGCAATGAACCCGAGGAAGTGACTCTGGCGCTTCAGCGTGGCAAGCGCAAGACGCTTAAACGCAATGGCAAGGAGTACAAGAAGCTAAGCGAGCATATAGGACTGTTGCCGGTGGTGATGGTATCGCCAATGGATTGGGAACTTATACGGGGAGCAGGGGACGAGCGCCGTAGGCTTGTGGACATGATTATCTCGCAGAGCAATCATGAGTACCTGGCATCGCTTATAAGATACGGCAAGGCTGTGGAGAACCGCAACGCTATGATAAAGCAAGGCTATCGCGACCCTATACTCTATGAGACCGTAGAGGAGCAGATGAGTGCGGCTGCACAGCATATTCATGACTGCCGTAGCAAGTGGGTAGAGGAGTTTTCGCCCATATTCATGGAATACTACCGTGCCATATCGGGAAGTGCCGAGACGGTGCATCTGTCCTATAAGAGTCATCTTAATGATATGCCTATGAGCGAACTTCTGGCTGCCAATCGTGAGAGGGACTTGGTAATAGGCTACACTACCCGAGGCGTGCACCGCGACGACATCGAACTTATGCTAGGCGACTACTCTATGCGCAAGACCGGTTCGCAAGGTCAGTGCAAGACCTATACTATAGCGTTGCGACTTGCTCAATATGATTTCCTTAAGCGTGCAGGAGGCATCACGCCTATTCTGCTGCTCGATGATATATTTGACAAGCTAGATGCCGACCGCGTGGAGAATATCATCAACATGGTGGGCAACGGAGAAGGATTCGGGCAGATATTCATAACCGATACCAATCGCACTCACCTTGATGAGATTATAGGCCATGTGGGAGGCGAGCACCGCATCTTTACAGTGACCGGCGGCAAGGTTGAACTGGCAGGCATAACCGACGGGGAGGTGCAGCCATGAAAAGAACCGAAGCCGAATCTATCGGGAAGATAATACAGGGATTCCTGGAGACCGAGAAGCTGGATACAAAGATGTATGAGCTGCAAGTGGCGGCATTATGGGCCGATGTTGTGGGGCAAGGTGTGAACCGTTACACAGTGAACCGCTATGTCAAGGACGGCTGTCTGTATGTGCGGCTGTCGTCGGCACCATTGCGTAACGAACTCATGCTTGGCCGTTCGATTCTGGTAAAGCGCCTTAACGAAGCCGTGGGGCGTGAAGTGATAAAAGATATAATTTTCAGATAAAGATGGAAAACAAGAAAAATCCTTTTTATATAGAGCCTGCGGCTCCGTTCAAGCACACGATGAATGTGCAGATCCGTTTCAATGATATTGATGCATTGGGCCATGTGAACAACGCCATTTATATGGAGTTCTTTGACTTGGGCAAGGCAAACTATTTCACGGCTGCCAATGGCGGACCGGTAGACTGGCGTACGGCAAATGTCGTTGTTGCCAATGTGAATTGCAATTATCTTGCTCCTATCTACTTCCACGAACCTATGGCAGTGCAGACTCAAGCCACCTATGTGCATGACCGTAGCCTTAAGCTCCTTCAGCAGCTTGTGAATACCGAGACTGGCGAAGTGAAATGCCAGTGTGTGGTGGTTATGGTAGGTTTTGATGTCAAGAATGGAGTGTCTGCCCCAATCTCAGACGAATGGAAACGCCTGCTGGCAGCCTATGAAGACCGCCCGCTAGACAAGTAGTCTGATAGGTAGAATATTGGGGCAAAATATGTTTTAGAGCATATTTTGTGATTTTGATGTGTAAAAAAAAGGTGTTTTGATTAAAAAAAACTATCTTTGCATATCCGCTAAAAATATGATATAATCATCACAATGAGATGTGATTCATTTAGGAGAGATTAAGGATAAATAAATATTAATTATAAATATTGATTCACAAATTTTTAAATTTTAAATTATGAAGAAATTTTACTTTTTAACCTTAGCACTTATTTGTGCTTTCGTCGCTAATGCAGACACATTCACTGCAGGAACTAAATTCTATTTAAATCCAAGTATTCAATGGAGTGAGGCTAATGCGCGTTTTGCATTACATGTAGCTGCCGATAACACAGGAGCAACTGTTGCTTGGGTTGATATGACTGATGAAGATGGTGATGGAGTATATGAAGCAGAAGCTCCAGAAGGAAACTGGACAATTGTTGACTTTTGTCGTATGAATCCTGCAACTACTGAAAATAACTGGGATAACAAATGGGATGACACAGGCTATACTGTATATGCCGGAAATAATTGCTGTGTTGTTACCGGTTGGGGTAGCTACGCATGGGGAACATCACCTTATTGGGAAAAAATCTATATGACAGGTTACAATGGCACTTGGAGTGCTAGTGAACCATTTGAAATTTCAGGAGAAAATGGAGTTTATACTGCTAAAGCTGTAGAATTCACAAATGCAGAAAAAACATTTAAATTGTCTACTGCAAAGGGTGTATGGGATAATAATGAAACGAAAGTCGGCTTTAATGATAATGGTCTTAATGTGGGAACTGTTACCGTAGGTACCGAAGCAACAGTAACAAGAGCATGGGGAGAAAACAATACAATTGAGAATGGTACTTATGACATCACTATTGACCTTGTTAATAAAACTTTCTTGGCCACTGCTTCTGTTCCTACTGCTATCGAAAGCGTTGAGGCTGCTTCTGCTGTAGTTGAATACTACAACTTGCAAGGTGTTAAGGTTGCTAACCCAGAAAACGGCTTGTTCATCAAGAAGCAAGGCAACAAGGCTGTTAAGGTTATTCTTTAATTGATGTCTTTTTAAGGACTTTAAAGTCCTTAAAGTCTCTAAAGACCTTTATGATAATCCAAGCTCGGCAAATTTTGCCGGGCTTTTTTTGTATATGCAAGCCTATTTAATGGCTCTTGATAGAGTGGCAGATTTTCTTTACCTTTGCGGTAGTCAAACAATACTTCTTAGAATAGTGATATGAAACCGTTAGCACACGAAATGTCGTTCCCTGCTTTGACCGTTGACATCGAGCAGTGGAAAGAGCAGATACTGGAAACCGGACTCCTCCCTGCAGAGCTTATGGAAGAGGCT
>JAFOXR010000076.1 GCA_017391675.1 Muribaculaceae bacterium | reverse complement strand
GCCGAGCAGGGCAGTGATTACGATAGTGACGAACTTCCGACACATCAAGTTACATTGTCAGATTATTATATTGGTAAATATGAGGTGACACAGCAATTGTGGGAATATGTTATGAGTTATAGCGGCACTTGTGCCGACGGTTCGTCAATGAGTGCCTATGCTAGTGATGTGTGGTTAGGAAGCGATCCATCGTCATCTTACGGAGTAGGCTATTACTATCCTGCATATTATGTTAGTTATTATGATATTGTGGACATTTTCTTGCCACGCTTGAATAAAATTACGGGTAGAACATACCGTTTACCTACTGAAGCAGAGTGGGAGTTTGCTGCACGCGGCGGAAAACAAAGCAAAGGCTATAAATACAGCGGCAGCGATAATATAGGAGTTGTTGCATGGTACACTGGTAATAGTGGTGGAAAAACGCATCAAGTGGGAACCAAAGAACCTAATGAACTAGGCATTTATGATATGAGTGGAAATGTATGGGAATGGTGCGGTGACTGGTATGGCTCGTATTCATCTAGTGCACAAACGAATCCTACCGGACCATCTTCCGGCTCTTCCCGCGTGCTGCGTGGTGGTAGCTGGTACGACTATGCGGGGGGCTGCCGGGTGTCTCCTCGCTCCTACGACGGCTATCCGTCTGCCCGCTACTTCAATTGCGGTTTCCGCGTGGTTCTTGTGCCCTAGTTTAACAAGAATGGATTTTCTTGTTAAACAGACCATTATCTTACCGTAACAGGAGAAAACGAGGAGCGCAGGTTCCCTGAAATGAGGAGTTGGTAGGATTTAAATCCGAAGATTCCTCATTTTTTCATAGATTTCAATATTTAATTCTTCAATTAAATAGCTTCAAACAGAAAACTTGCCAAGTATTTTTAAATAGGGTTGAACCGAATGGAGCGTGTAGTTGTTGTGTAGTTATAACGATAAAATGAATGGCTATGAAAAAGTTTGATGAACTGATAAATAGTGAAAAACCTGTGCTAGTGGATTTCTATGCAACATGGTGCGGTCCTTGCCGCATGATGATGCCCATTCTCAACGAATTGGAGCAGAAGGTTGGCAGTAAGGCAAATTTCCTCAAGGTTGATGTTGATGAGAATGAGGATTTGTCGCTCCGTTACAATGTACAGTCGGTTCCCACATTGATGATTTTCAAGAAGGGTGAACTTTTGTGGCGTGAGACTGGTGTACGCCAGGCGCATCTGCTGGAACATATTCTAGAGAAATTCTATTAAGGAATCTGTTTGAAATGTTATTGAATGATTGATTCATAAACAAAACTGTTTCTTAGAAATCCATGGCTTTATGGATAGTTATGCTATCCTAGTGTGGGGCAGTATCAAAATAGATTTTGATGCTGCCTTTATGCTTTTGAGCAATAATAGCAATTGGTGAATAATCGGAAGAAAATGATTAACTTTGCATCTTGTGAAAATAAAGATGAATTAATCCTTGTAATATAAGTTTATGGTATCGGTAGATGGACTGGCCGTTGAGTTTGGCGGCACTACGCTTTTCAGTGATGTTTCATTTGTAATTAACGAGAAAGACCGCATTGCCCTAATGGGTAAGAATGGTGCGGGAAAATCTACATTGTTGAAGATACTAGCAGGAGTGCGCAAAGCTACTCGTGGCAGTGTGTCGGCTCCGAAGGATACCGTAATAGCTTATCTTCCTCAACATTTGATGACTGAAGATGGCCGCACTGTGTTTGAAGAAGCATCACAGGCGTTTGCACATTTGCACCAAATGGAGGCTGAAATAGAGGAACTGAACAAACAGCTTGCCGAGCGTACCGACTATGAGAGTGATGAATATATGGCTCTTATCGAGGAAGTGGCAACCAAAAGCGAGAAGTTCTATGCTATAGACATGACTCACTTTGAGGAAGATGTGGAGAAGACTTTGCTAGGACTTGGTTTTGAACGCAAGGATTTTGACCGCCAGACTAGCGAATTCTCGGGAGGCTGGCGTATGCGTATTGAATTGGCAAAGATGCTGCTTCGCAATCCTGATGTACTGTTGCTTGATGAGCCTACCAATCACCTTGACATCGAGTCTATAGGGTGGCTGGAAGAATTTCTGGTGAGCAATGGCAAGGCTGTGGTGGTGATTAGTCACGACCGTAAATTTGTGGATAACATCACTACTCGTACCATAGAGGTGACGATGGGACGCATATATGACTACAAGGTGAACTATTCTCAATATTTGCAACTGCGTGCCGAACGCCGTGCTCAGCAGATGAAGCAATGGGAAGAGCAGCAGAAGATGATTCAGGAAACCAAAGACTTTATAGAACGCTTTAAGGGAACTTATTCAAAGACTCTACAAGTGCAGAGCCGCGTGAAGATGCTTGAAAAACTTGAAATTATCGAGGTAGATGAAGAAGATACATCGGCATTGCGACTTAAATTTCCGCCTTCGCCCCGTTCGGGACAGTATCCTGTAATGATGGACGGTGTAGGGAAAGCGTTCGGTGAAAAGCGGATTTTCGGTGGTGTGAACCTTACAATAAACAGAGGTGACAAGGTGGCTTTCGTAGGCCGTAACGGAGAGGGAAAGTCAACACTTGTGAAATGTATAATGAAAGAACTTGAACACGAAGGTCTGCTCCAGTTGGGACATAATGTGCAGATAGGTTATTTCGCACAGAATCAGGCATCGCTATTAGATGAAGAGTTGACCGTGTTCCAGACAATCGACGATGTGGCTAAGGGCGACATACGCAACAAGATACGCGATTTGCTCGGTGCGTTCATGTTTGGCGGCGAAGCCAGCACCAAGAAAGTGAAAGTGCTATCGGGAGGAGAGCGCACACGCTTGGCGTTGATGAAATTGCTTCTTGACCCAGTGAATCTGCTAATACTCGATGAGCCTACCAATCACCTTGACCTAAAAACGAAGGACATTCTAAAGCAAGCATTACAGGACTTTGACGGAACTCTCATAGTGGTGAGTCACGACCGTGATTTCCTTGATGGACTGGCAACAAAGGTATATGAATTCGGTCATGGCCGCGTGCGCGAACACCTATGCGGTGTTTACGAATTCCTTGCTACAAAGAAGATGGAATCGCTTCAGGAACTTGAACGCAAGAATTGATTTAGCGCAAGCTGTATTTAATCCAGAAATAATTGTATGGGAATTTTTATCCCATTGTAATGGACATGCGAATCTTGTTCATGGGCATTGTGTTGTCGTAACTTACGCCCCATAGCAAGTCTGTGCCTTCGTCGAAGGTACGCATAACACAGCTTATTTTTTCCATATCAACCATAGTGAGTCCGTAGGAACGCGAACAGGTGATGGTGAGAAGCACATTCTTCTTGCCCTTGGAATTGGCTTCCTGGCACTCCTTGAGCGCCGTTACGGCAATGTTGGCTAGATCTTCGGCTTCTAGTTCGATGGCAACCAGTTCACTAGACTCGATGAGGGGCTTTATGTCATTAGCATCAATGTTTATCACTCTTTCAGTATCGCCCTCGGTAATATGTTTAATGCGGGAAAGAATTTCCGCACGGTCTCTTATAATCATAACTATACAATACTTATAAACGAAACAAAGTTAGCTAAAATCACAGTCAAATGCAAAAGCCAGGTATCTGTTAAAATTATGTCTTAGGCTCTATTTCTCATGTATGAGAGAAAGCAGTATGCGGTAGAATGGGGAAATCGGTTAAAAATAGCGGTATTCTAAGGGAGTTTGAACATCTCATTTCTTAAGGTGTTATTAAGATATACTTAGAATATAACTAATGTTTAATTAAATTTATTAATGAAATGAAAACGAAACAACTTATTCTAGCCCTAGGCCTTGCAATGCTGCTACCATGTGTTGCAAAGGCTCAAACACCCGAGACGGTAGAAATTACGGATATTACTATCGCGGAGGTTGACTGTAAAAATGTGTATAGTACCGATTGGAATGATAATTGGTTTATCCAAATGGGTGCTGGCATAAACATGCCATTTGTGGAAAATTATATCGGAGGAGAGAAAGGAAACCGAAAGATATCTCTTGCCATGAATGTGGGTGTGGGACGATGGTTCTCGCCATATATGGGATTTCGCTTCTCGGCTTTAGGCGGAGCATTGAAATGGGAAAATGGCAGCCATAGCAAAGCGAAGTATGCCAACCTTAACTTGGACTTCATGTGGGATATGTTGAACTCGGTGCATGGAGTGAATAGCAAGCGTGTGTTCAGCATTAATCCGTTTGTTGGATTAGGCGGAACATATACATGGGACATGAAGTCGGCTGCTTTGAATATACGCGGAAATGACGGTAAGATAAGGAATAATTCATGGTCAATGCCGGTATCGGCAGGTATTCAGTTCCGTTTCCGTCCTAGCCAGTATGTGGATATATTTATGGAAGCGAGAGGCCAGTTCTATGGCGACGATTTCAATGGAACAGCAGGAGGAAAGTCAATAGATATGAATTTCACTGCAGTGGGCGGTCTCAGCTTTAATATAGGTGGAGTGAACTATGACGAAACCGATCCATGCGCATATTTAGGATATATGGGTAAGTTGAATGACCAAGTGAACCACTTGAGATATGAACTTTCTAAAGCAAATAACGAACTGGCTGCAGCAAAGGCTCAGTTGCCATGTCCTGAACCTATCGTGGAAGTGAGCGAGGTGGAAGTGATTGAAACCGAAATGCCTCTTGCTACAGTGCGATTCACGCTTAACTCAGCTAAGATTTCTAACGAACAAATGGTGAATGTGTATAATATAGCACAATGGCTAGACGCTACTCCTGACGCAACAATTACGATATGCGGATATGCCGATGACCAAACTGGTTCGCCTGAATATAACATGAAGCTTTCGGAACGCAGAGCAAAAGCCGTGTGTGATGCATTGGTTAATCATTATGGAGTTGATGCAAGCCGATTGACAGTCAAGGCTTATGGCAGTGATACTCAACCTTATGAAACAAATAACTGGAACCGTATAGTTATATTCCAAAATGATAATTGAAATGTAGATAACAGGCTTTAATACGATGCCCGAGAACACTCTCGGGCATTTTTCTTTTTAAAGGCGATTTGCTTATGAACGGTAAAGATTGTAACTTTGCGTATTATTAAATTAGGTGTAGAATCAAGTATAGAGTAAGAAGCTGTTTAAAATTTTATTGAATAATTTTATATAGCTTCATAAACATAACGGTTTCGGCTTCTTTATGGCTCTTTTGGTTACCTTTTTAGCTAAATCGCTTGAAAATAGCTCGCTATTATCTGCGCAATTTATCTGAAAACTCATTCCAAAATCGCTATTAAATAATCTCGAAATAAAATTTAAACAACTTCTAAATGATTTCGGTACAAGGTTTATCTGTAGAATTCAGCAGTAAGTCGCTGTTCAGTGATGTAAGTTATGTCATAAACAAGAAAGACAGGATAGCTTTAGTGGGTAAGAATGGAGCAGGGAAGTCAACTATGCTTAAGATTATAGCTGGGCTTCAGAATCCAACCCGTGGAACGGTGGCTGTACAGAACGATATGACGATAGGCTATCTGCCTCAGCAGATGGTGCTTGCTGACACAAAAACCGTGAGGGAAGATGTGCGCGAGGCCTTTAATCACATTACAAAACTTAATGATGATATCAAGCAGATGAATGATCAGCTGCTTGAACGCACCGATTATGAGTCGAAAGAATATCAGGAACTGATTGACCGATTGACTCACCTTACCGAACTTTCGGCATATTACAGCTCCGAGAACTGTGAGGCCGAAATGGAAAAGACCCTTATGGGACTAGGCTTTGCGCGTGCCGATTTCGATCGTGCTACAGCCGAGTTCAGTGGCGGTTGGAGAATGCGTATAGAACTTGCTAAACTGCTGCTTCGTAAGCCAGATGTGCTTCTTCTCGATGAGCCTACCAATCACCTTGATATTGAATCGATCCAGTGGCTTGAGAATTTCCTCAAGACCAAAGCCGATGCAGTGGTGCTTGTATCGCACGACCGGGCATTTATTGATAATGTGACTAACAGGACAATAGAGATTTCTTGTGGAAAAATCTATGACTATTCGGTGAACTATACTAAGTTTGAAGAGCTTCGCAAGGAACGGGTAGAGCAGCAGCTGCGAGCTTATCAGAATCAGCAGAAAGAAATTAAGGATATAGAGGATTTCATCGAGAGATTCCGTTATAAACCCACTAAGGCTATTCAAGTGCAAAGCCGTATCAAACAACTTGAGAAGATAGTGCCAATAGAAGTTGATGAGGTGGATAATTCTCACTTGAACCTCAAGTTTCCGCCTGCACCGCGTTCGGGTGACTATCCTATAATTGCCGAAGATGTAAAGAAGCAGTATGGTGAGCATCTTGTGTTCTCTAATGCTACATTTACATTAAAGAGAGGTGAAAAAGTGGCATTTGTGGGTAAGAATGGAGAAGGTAAGTCTACGCTTGTTAAGTGTATAATGAATGAGATAGACTTTGAAGGAAATCTCAAGCTTGGTCACAATGTGAAAATAGGATATTTTGCACAGAATCAAGCGCAGTTGCTTGATGGCGAGATAACTGTGTTTGATACGATAGACAATGTAGCCGTGGGGGATATTCGCACAAAAATCCGTGATATACTTGGCGCATTCATGTTTGGTGGTGAGGCTTCCGATAAGAAAGTGAAAGTGCTGTCGGGAGGTGAAAAAACTCGTCTAGCTATGATTCGTTTACTGCTTGAGCCAGTGAATTTGCTTATCCTCGACGAGCCTACCAATCACCTTGACATGAAAACAAAAGATGTGCTGAAAGCGGCATTGAAGGACTTTGACGGAACTATGATAGTGGTATCTCACGACCGTGATTTCTTGAATGGCCTGGTCGATAAGGTATATGAGTTCGGTGGCGGAAAAGTGCGTGAGTTCCTAGGTGGCATATATGAATTCCTGGACTATAAGAACATGAGCACTCTGCGTGAGTTGGAGAAGAATACCGATGCGAAGAAAGACATTAAATTGTCGGTGTCGCCAACAAAGAACGAGCAGAAAGATACAGCATCTTCATCGTCTTCGGGCAAATTGTCTTATGCTGAGCAGAAAGAGCGTGAGAAACTCATTCGCAAGGCCGAAAAAGAAGTGGCTAAATATGAGGAGCAGATAGCCGTACTGGAGGAAAATATCAAGACGATAGAAGACCGTCTTGCCAGCGGAGAAACTGTGGATTCCAGTGTGTACACAGAGCATGCCAATCTTCAGAAAGAACTTGAAAATGTGATGAGCATGTGGGAAATAGCATGCGAGGAACTTGAAACGATAAGAAACTAACGAAAGTTTAGCTTAAATAATTTCGAATTAAAATAACTTCTAAAGATTATAAAATGAAAAAGTTAAATTTATTATTAATTTCTCTTGCAATGACAACAGCGTTTATGAGTTGCAGTGAAGGCGATGGAAAACCTAAAGGAGTAGACAGAGCTAATCTTGATGAAACAGTAGCTCCAGGAGAGGATTTCTATCAGTATGCATGTGGTGGCTGGATGAAGGCTAATCCGCTACAGCCACAGTATTCTCGCTATGGCCAGTTTGACCAAATGGCAGAAAATAACAAAGAGCAGTTGAAAGAACTTATTCAAGGGTTAGCTAAGCAGGAAAATCCTGAAGGTTCGGTTGCTCAAAAGGTTAATGACCTGTATTTGCTAGGTCTTGACAGTGCAAGACTTAACGAGGAGGGCGCATCTCCAATCAAGGCCGACTTGGATAAAATCAATGGAGCAAAGAAAGAAGACCTGATGGGCGTAATAGCTTGGCTGCATGCCGAAGGTCTTGCTTCTCCTTTCTTCAACGAAGGAGTAGATGCCGACTTGATGAATTCCAATGAAAATGCATTGTACTTCATGGAATCAGGAATAGGCTTGGGCGAGCGTGATTATTATTTGGAAAACGACTCAAATTCTTTGAAGATACGCAATGCTTATGTGGATTTCGTAAATAAGATGTTTACCTTGTCGGGTTACGAAACTGCGCGAGCAGAAGAAGCTACTGCAAATGTGATGAAGATAGAAACTGCCCTTGCTAAGGTGGCGATGACTCGCGAAGAGCAGCGCAATATAGCAGGACAGTACAATCCTCGCACTATGGAGCAGATGAAAAAGGATTATCCTAATGTTGACTGGGATATGATTATCGCTGCAATAGGATTGAAAGATGTAGAGAATGTGATAGTGGGACAGCCAAGAAGTTTCGCCGAAGTTAACAGCTTGCTAGGCTCGTTGAGCGAACAGGAAATCAAGGACTATCTTGCCTGCTGCTACATTCGTTCGGCTGCTTCTTATTTGAGCGATGATTATGTTGATGCCAAGTTTGAGTTGTTTGGCAAGACTATGTCGGGCAAGAAAGAAAATGAACCACGATGGAAACGCGCACTTTCAGTTCCAAACGGATTGCTTGGAATGGCTGTAGGTCAGCTATATGTAGAAAAGTATTTTGCAGGTGAGTCAAAGTCTAAAATGCTAGCTTTGGTTGACAACCTTAAGACAGCTCTAGGCGAGCATATTACAAACCTTACCTGGATGACCGACTCAACAAAGCAGAATGCTCTTGTGAAACTTAACTCATTCAAGGTTAAGATAGGCTATCCCGATAAGTGGAAAGATTATACCGCTATCAATGTTGATAAGAATGAATCATATTGGGCTAATGTGAAGAAGGCTATCAAGTGGCATGTGGAAGATAATGTGGCAAAATATGGCAAGCCTGTTGATAAGGAAGAATGGCTAATGTCGCCTCAAACAGTGAATGCATACTACAATCCTACTACAAACGAAATATGCTTCCCGGCAGGTATTCTTCAAGCGCCTTACTTTGATGTGAATGCCGACGATGCTTGCAACTATGGAGCAATTGGAGTTGTGATTGGTCACGAAATGACTCATGGCTTTGACGATCAAGGCCGCAACTTCGACCAGAACGGTAATATGATTGACTGGTGGACAGCTAAGGACTCTGAAAGCTTTAAGGCTTTGACCGACATACTTGTAAATCAATTCGATTCAGTTCAAGTAGCTGAAGGCGTTAATGCTAATGGCCGTTATACACTAGGCGAAAACATCGCTGACCAAGGAGGCTTGCGTGTGGCATATACTGCGTTCAAGAAGACTGAACAAGGACAAGGTGAAGAACAAATCGACGGCTTCACTCCAGACCAGAGATTCTATCTTGCATACGCTAATGTGTGGGCTGGAAATATCACTGAGCAGGAAATTCTTCGCCGCACTAAGACTGATGTTCACTCGCTAGGCAAATGGCGTGTGAACGCTACATTGCGCAACATAGATACCTTCTTCAAAGCATTTGATATTAAGGAAGGTGATGCAATGTTCCGTCCTGAAGCAGAACGCGTGATTATCTGGTAATCACTCTGCATAACATAGCTTATAACGATTCCTTTTTCCCTATTATCGGTTTTGCCGTAGGGAAAAAGGAATTTTTTTTTGTTTTTTGTGGAAATAGCACCCTTCAGGTGCATATGTGATCGTGCCAAAGCCCGTAGGTCGCACTGCGTTTGACACTACGGTTACCCGGATTCCAAGGCTCCACATTGATGGACTGATTCTGTTTGTTATTAAGTTTTTTGAAATAGGTGATAAAAAAATGTGGAGGTTGTTTTTTTTTCGCTCACCTTTCACTATATTTGTAAATTATTATAGATAGCATAAATGTGCATCGTAAATAAAAACGGATAAAATCAGGTAAATAATTAAAAAACAGATATATGAAATTCAGTATTCCAAGCAAAAGCTTATTGTCACAACTGTCGCTAGTAAGCAAAGTTGTAAATTCTAAGAACAGTATTTCAATATTGGATAATTTCCTTTTTGAATTAGTTGGAGAACAATTGATCATCACTGGTAGTGACTCGGAAACAACATTGTCTACACGAGTTGCTGTGGTTGATAGTGAAGGTGAAGGTAAAATAGCAGTTAATGTGAAGAAACTTCTTGACTTGCTGAAAGAATTGCCTGACCAACCGCTTTTGTTTGAAATTGAGGATAGCACTTATGAAATAGTTATTACTTATCAGAACGGTCAATACAACTTTGTGGGTATAGACGGAAATGAATTCCCACAACGCAGTGCTATGGACGAAGCAGCTAAGTCATATTCAATTCCTGTGAATGAAATTCTAGCAGGTCTTGATCACACATTGTTTGCTTCGGGAGCAGATGAGTTGCATCCTATAATGATGAGTGTATATTGGAATATATCACCTGAAAATGTCGTTTTTGTAGCAACTGATACACATAAATTGGTGCGTTACACAAACAACAGAATACAAACAGGTGTTGAGGATTCATTTATTCTGCCAACAAAACCAGCAAATATTTTGAAGTCGGTTTTGGGTAAGGAAGAAGGTGAAGTGACAGTTACAACCGATGCAAAGGGTGCTGTGTTTGAATCTTCTTCATTTACACTAAGCTGTCGTTTTGTGAATGGCCGTTATCCTAACTATAATTCGGTTATTCCTCAAAATAATCCGTTCAAGCTTGTAGTTGATAGAGTTTCTTTGCTAAACGCAATCCGTCGTGTATCGGTATTTGCCAACGCAAGCGGTCTTGTAATGTTTCAGTTGAAGGAAAATGAAATCTACATGAAAGCCGAAGACCGTGAATTCTCAACTATGGCAGAAGAACGCATGTCGTGCGATTACCAAGGAGAAGAAATGCTTATAGGTTTCAATAACAGCAGAATGCTAGATGTGCTTAACAACATCAGCGCCGATACCGTGACCGTGAATCTTTCGGGTCCTGCTCGTGCAGGTGTATTCTTGCCAGATGTACAAGAAGAAGGAGAAGAAATGCTAGTGTTGCTGATGCCTATGATGGTTTCTTAAACGGAAAGATATAATGGAACTGAATCTTAAAAATCCGATTATATTCTTTGACCTCGAAACAACAGGGGTAAATATCACTCGTGATAAGATTGTTGAAATATCCTATATAAAAGTTTATCCGAATGGGGCAGAGGAGGAAGCAACGATAAGGGTTAATCCTGGTTGTCACATTCCTGAAGAAGCAACAGCTGTTCATCACATTACCGATGAAGATGTGAAAAATGCTCCTTTGTTCAAGGATATAGCCAAGAATCTGAGCAAGGTGTTTGAAGGTTGTGATATAGCAGGATTCAACAGTAACCGTTTTGATATTCCGTTGCTAGCGGAGGAATTTATGAATGCAGGGGTGGTCATGGATTTTGCAAAGCGTAAGTTTGTAGATGTCCAGACTATTTTCCACAAAATGGAACAACGCACCCTTGTGGCTGCATATAAGTTCTATTGCGATAAGGATTTGACAGATGCACACTCGGCTAGTGCTGATACTAGGGCCACTTATGAAGTCCTCAAAGCTCAGCTAGACAGGTATTCCGAACTGCAGAATGATGTCACTTATCTGTCGGAATTCTCATCACAGAAGAAAAATGTGGACTTGATGGGCCGTATCGTGTATAACGATAAGATGCAGGAAGTATTCAATTTCGGAAAATACAAGGGTATTCCTGTTGAGGAAGTATTGAGAAAGGATTTGGGATATTATGCATGGGTAATGAACGGAGATTTTTCTCAAGACACAAAAAGAGTCCTTACGAATATAAAATTGCGAATGAAGTAATTAAGCATTGTAATTATTAAAGTTCTGGTGTGAAAAGTTTATATAGACAAATATCTGCAGTGTTTATACTGTTGTGCTTGGGCTTCTTTAGCGATGCAAGCGCACAGGAACTGAACTGCTCGGTAGAAATTAATTCCGAACAGATTCAGGGAAGTAATAAAGAAGTTTTTACAACCTTGAAGCAGGCTATTGCCGACTATATGAACACGACAAAATGGACCGATGCACAATTTTATGCAAATGAAAAAATAGAGTGCAGGTTGTTTTTCACAATAAAGACTTATGATGAAAGCAATCTTATGACAGGCGACTTGCAGATACAGTCGAGCCGTCCTGTTTATAATTCGTCATATACGACAACTCTGTTCAACTTTAAGGATACTAATGTAGAGTTCTCCTATGCGTTGAATGAGCCTCTTATTTTCTCTGAAAATTCAATGGAAAGCAATCTTACTGCCATATTGAATTTTTACGCATATATGATTCTTGCACTTGATTTTGATTCTTTTTCCCCAAATGGCGGAGACTTGTATTATGAAAAGGCTGCAGCGGTAGTCAGGCTGGCTCAAGGTTCGGGCGAAAGCGGCTGGAAGGCATTTGAAGATGCTAAGAACCGCAGCGCAGTGCTTAGTGCATATTATGATAAAGCCACTTCGCTTATAAGAGATGTGATATACCAATATCATAGGAAAGGACTAGATGAAATGGTGCTTGGAGCAAATAAAGGGCGTGCCGTAATTACATCATCGTTGGAACAGCTGAAAAAAGTGTATGATGTAGCTCCAATGTCGGTATGCTTATCAATTTTCAAGGATTCCAAACTTGATGAATTGGTTAATGTGTATTCAAAGGCATCGATATCGGAAAAAGAGAAAGTATATGAAATATTATATCCTCTTTATCCAACCGAAACTACAAGGCTAGACAAAATAAAATCACCTGATACAAACAAGTAAGTCTACGAAAACGAGAGTATGCTGACGCATTTGTTGATTACAAATTACGCATTGATAGATAGCTTGGAAATTGATTTCAAGCGAGGTCTTACTATCATTACAGGTGAGACTGGTGCCGGAAAATCTATAATTCTAGGGGCATTGTCCTTAATCCTTGGAGAACGGGCTGATTTGAAAGTGGTGCGGAATGCCGAAGCTAAATCGGTAATTGAAGCAACATTCAATGTGGAATCCAATGTTGAAATAGGAGATTTCCTGGAGCAGAATGATATAGAAACCTACGGTACAGAGTGTATCTTGCGCAGAGAAATTTCGGCAAATGGCCGGTCAAGAGCTTTCGTGAATGATACTCCAGTAACGCTGTCGGTGTTGAGAGACCTTACACTGAAACTGGTTGATATTCATTCTCAGCACAGCAATATGCTAGTGGGAAATGCCGATTATCAGCTTAAGATAATCGATTGCGTGTCGGGAAATGAAAGCGAGCGTGCTGAATATGCCTATTTGTTCGGACGATACAGACATATAAAATCTTCGCTTGAGAAACTTAAAGCAGAATACGAGAAGAGCCGTCAAGAAGAAGACTATCTTCAGTTCCAGTTGTCGCAAATCGCCGCGCTTAAGCTGGTTGCAAATGAAGATGAGGAATTGGAACGAGAACAAGCGAGACTGTCAAATGTGTCGGATATTAAACACAATTTGTGGCTTGCTTCTTCGATAATTCAAGATGACGAAAATTCGGTATTGACAAATCTTGTAACCGTATCGCGAGGTTTGTCGCAGATTGAAGGCGTAGACAGCGAGTTGAAAGATGTTTCGGACCGTTTGCAGTCAACTATTATAGATTTGAAAGATCTGGCCAGAACAGTAGCTTCACTTCAGGACTCATATGTTGATAATCCGCAAGAACTGGAGCGTATAAATGACAGGCTGAACAGCATTTATGATTTGGAAACAAAGCATAAAGCTTCTTGCGTGAATGAATTGCTGGAACTTCAAAGCAATTATGAAAAGAAACTTGAATTGATTAGCAATTCAGATGATGAGATTAAACGTCTAGAAGCGGAACTGTGTGATTGCGAAACAAAGACACGAAAGGCCGCATTGGCATTGACAAATTCCCGTAAGAAAGGATGTGAATCATTCAAGAAGTCACTTGAAGAAACAGCTGTACCTCTAGGACTGAAGAATATGAGATTCGATATAGAATTCTCCGATTCTGAATTGTCCTTGACAGGGGCTGATAAGGTGTGCTTCATGTTCTCATTCAATAAACAGCAGCAGTTGATGCCTATTGAAAATACTGCATCGGGAGGAGAATTGTCGCGTGTTATGCTATGTATAAAGACGATAATTGCAAAGGTGATGCAGTTGCCTACAATTATATTTGATGAAGTGGATACTGGAGTCTCTGGAGAAATTGCTCATAAAATGGGTGAAATGATGAGCTCTATATCTGACAACATACAAGTGATAGCAATAACCCATTTGCCTCAAGTGGCTGCAAAGGGTAACAACCATTATAAAGTGTATAAAGCCGATAGTGAAGATTCTACCTACACTTCAATGTGTGAATTGACTAAGGAAGACAGAATAAATGAAATTGCAAGAATGTTAAGTGGCAGAGAGGTTGACGAAGCCGCGCTTAACAATGCGAAATCATTAATGGGTTTTTAAACGATTACTAAACAGAATATGGATAAGAATGATTATATATTTGGTATAAGGCCTGTAATGGAAGCCATAGAGGCTGGCAAGGATATTGATAAGATACTTGTTAAGAAAGACTTGAATGGGGACTTGATAAATGAATTGTATGATTTGGTGAAAAGATACCGAATCTTGATTCAGCGAGTTCCTGTGGAAAAAATCAATCGAATTACAAGAAAGAATCATCAAGGAGTTCTTGCGGTATTATCGTCGGTTACTTACAGTAACTTGAGCAATGTAATGCCCGATATTTATGAATCGGGAGAAATGCCGTTTCTCGTGGCCCTCGATGGAATAACTGATGTGAGGAATTTTGGCGCAATAGCACGCACATGCGAGTGTGCTGGAGTTGATGCTATCGTAATACCAGAGCGTCATAGCGTTTCTGTGAGTGGTGATGCCATGAAGACTTCGGCGGGCGCATTGAACTATTTGCAGGTGTGCCGTGAACATAGTATGCAGGGCGCTTTGAATTATTTAAAGAACAATGGTTGTAGGATTGTAGGTGCTTCTGGAAAGACAAACAAACTGTATACTGAGGTTGATTATACCGTACCTACAGTAATCGTAATGGGAGCAGAAGATACTGGAATGCAACCTGAGGTGGAGGCTGTGTGTGATGAATTGGTAACTATACCGGAATACGGGCAGATTAACTCGTTAAATGTGTCGGTTGCTGCCGGAATTATAATGTACGAAGTGGTAAGACAGCGCAAGAAGATTTAATTTAGCTGTGTTTTTTTTGAAAGAATAGCTATTTTGAGGTAACTTTGCAAAATAATTGAATAGAATAAGCAAAATATGATTACTCGCATTTTAATAAGAATAAAAGTCGTTCAAATGCTATACTCTTATTTGCTCACAAAGGAGGGTAGAACAATAAAGGACGCAAAGAAAGAGTTGGAAAAGAGTCTGGACAAAGCCTATGAATTGTATATTTCAATGCTTGTACTGATGATAGACTTAACCGACTATCATGACTTGAAACTGGATATGGCAAAACATAAATACTTGCCAACAGAACATGACATTAATCCAAATACTAGATTTGCGGACAACGGATTTATTGCAAAATTGAGAGAGAACGAGGAACTTAATGCATATTTGAAGGATAATCCTGTAACATGGCGAGATGATATTATTTTCATGAAACTTATGCACGAGAAGATTATAAATTCAAGTGTCTATAAGGAGTATATGGAAGCCGAAACTTCCGATTATGCTAGTGATTGCAATTTCTGGAAAGATGTATTGAAGAAAGTCGTGTTTGTTGATGAAGATTTGCAGGAGATACTCGAAACAAAGTCGGTATACTGGAATGACGACTTGAATGTAATGGGTACATTTGTTATCAAGACAATTAAGCAGTTTGCTTCAGATCCAGACAGTGCAACAATTCAGGACAAGTACAAAGATGAAGAAGATCGCGAATTCGGTGAACGATTGTTCGAGTGCGCTGTTAGAGAAAATGAAGAAAACAATAATATAATTGATAGATTTGTGCAGAAAGAACAGTGGGATACAGAACGCATTGCTCTTATGGACAGAATAGTACTGGGTGTAGCTCTTTCGGAAGTGAAAAATTTTGATGGAATACCGACAAAGGTTTCAATGAATGAATTTATCGAAATAGCTAAGTATTATAGTACAGCTAAAAGCGGACAGTTTATCAATGGTATATTGAATTCGGCAATAAATTATCTTAGAGATTCTGGAAGAATTTCAAAGGAGTGAAAAATAACAACATTAAAATAGACAAAACATGACAACACTAACATCTATTATGCTGGAAGCTGCTCCAGTACAACCAGAAGGAACTGGAATGAGTTCAATATTAATGATTGTAGCTCTTTTTGTGGTATTTTATTTCTTTATGATACGCCCTCAAAATAAGGAACGCAAGAGAATGAGAGATTTTATCAATTCATTGGCTGTGGGTGATAAGGTGAAGACTGCAAGTGGCGTATATGGAAAGATTAAGGAAATAAAAGATACCTGTGTGTATCTTGAGGTTGCTGATAATGTGAAGATTAAGGTTGATAAGAACTATATCGTAGCACCAGCTGAGAATCCAGCTCAAGAAACGAAAAAGTAAATAATTGAATAATAACAATGAAGCCATTATGCCTTGAATGTTGTGGGCTAATGGCTTCATTTCATATGAAACGGATATAATGGGTCGTATAAATGACATAAGAAATGCTGTGTGGAATTGGATTGTGAGTTCTCCTGCAATGAGAACCGCGATGCAGTATATGCTGTTCGTTTTCATATCATTTGTTTTCTGGGCATTCGTGTCATTGAATAATAACCTTCAAATAGAATTGGAGATACCAATAGAGATTTCTTCGGTACCTGATAGTACTACAATAATTTCAGATGTGCCAAAACTTCTTAATGTGAATGTTAAGGATAAAGGTATGGCGTTGCTGAAATTCATAGTTGGTGAGCGCCCTGCATTGAATTTGAAATTCGGCGATTATGCAATGGACGAAGGTGTTTTTATGGTTTCAAATTCTGATTTAAGGCGTAAATTGAGAGGACTGTTTGAAAATAGTACTACGATTCAAGGTCTTTCAATGGACGCAATAAAGCTTAGATACACGAATCTGCCAGCAAAAAAAGTTCCCATTCGTCTTGACCTGGATATACGACCAAATATACAGTATATAATATACGGTTCGGTTAAGCAGAATGTTGACTCGGCTTTGATCTATTCAGATAGAAACACTCTTGCAATGATAGATGAAGTGTATACATATCGAGTAGAAGAGCGAGAGTTGAAAGATACACTGTTGAGAACAGTTTCAATATCGCCTGTGCAAGGTGCTAAAATTGTTCCGGAAAGACTACAGCTCACTATACCAGTTGAACCTCTTATCTCTAAAAAAATAATGATACCCGTAAAGGTGAAGAACGCACCAAGTGATGTGAATGTGATGACATTCCCATCGGAAGTGCAGGTGTCTTTCCTCGTTCCTTTCAGCATGTATAGGAAGACAATACCTATGTATGCCGTTGCCGATTATAGGGATATTGAGTTTACTAAAAACAATAAGATTGCTGTAAATATTGAGGAATTCCCTGCATTGTATAACAATATGTCATTGGCTCAAGATAGCGTTGAGTATATAATAGAAAAACAATAATAACATGACGATTGCTTCTAAGAAAAAGATAATTGCTATTGCAGGAGGAATAGGGAGTGGAAAAAGTGTGGTGTCCGATATCATACGCATAATGGGTTTTGATGTATATGATTGTGATGCCGAGGCAAAAAGGCTCATGAATACATCGGAAGCAATAAAAAACGACCTGGTTAGTGCATTTGGAGCAGATGCAATCACTGAACAAGGCGAAATAAACAGACCGTATATCAGTTCGGTTGTTTTTGGAAATCAAATCGCATTGAATAAGATAAATTCAATTGTTCACCCACGAGTGAAAGAAGATATTCTCGATAAAATGAATCGTAGTGAGAATGATATTTTGTTTGTTGAAACTGCGATACTGATGCAAAGCAATCTATTAGATATAATTAACGGTGCATTGCTGGTAACTGCACCAAAGGAAGTGCGTGTGGAGCGGGTTATGAAGCGTAATGGTATCGCACGAGAAGATGTGCTAAAAAGAATTGAAGCTCAAGAAGGACAGGATTATAGTAAGATTTCCAACCTTAAAGTTATTGAGAATGACGGCATTGAGGCAGTTCTGCCGCAAGTTGTTAAGTCGGTTTGCTCGTTTACTAAATAAATGTTCAAAATGTAAAAGAGTGTAAAGTTCTTGATATAACCGAAAATGAGTGCTAAATTTGCATATAATTAATCTAAATAGTAATTTACAAAAGAAACGATACAGATATGTTAAAGAAAATATTATCAATTTCAGGAAAACCAGGCTTGTTCAAGTTGGTGTCATACGGAAAGAATATGATCATTGTAGAAGGTCTTAATGACAGCAAAAGATTTCCAGCATATGCACATGACAAAATCATTTCATTAGGTGATATTGCAATATATACATATGATGAAGAAATTGCTCTTAGTGCCGTAATGCAGACTATCTATGACAAGAACGAAGGTAAAGCAATTGATGCGAAGAACTATAAGGACAAGGCGTCTTTGTTCAGTTTCTTTGAGGAAGTGTTGCCTGACTTTGATCAAGAACGCGTATATCCAAATGACATAAAGAAAGTTATTGCTTGGTATAATCTTCTAGTAGGTGCAGGTTTCACATCATTCAAAGAAGAAACTGCAGAGACTGAAGAGCAAGCAGAAGTAGCTGCTGAGCAATAATTAGGGAATAGAATATTACTAATATGAAATAATAAGGGAATAGGGAATACTATTCCCTTATTGTGTTTATGAACAAGATTATGCCAATGAAAAATCGCTTGACTTCAAATCTGTTATTTTTAGTGGTATTGCTATTAACAGCATCTGTCGTTACTTCTTGCAGTTCCAAAAGAGCAGTTCCAAAAGATGACCGCTCCGTTATTATGGTGGAGCGTAATGGAGATGTGAATAAAAAGCTATATAAGACAGTTGAGGATTGGCTTGGAACGCCATATAAGTATGGAGGGCAGTCTAAAGATGGGGTTGACTGCTCTGGTCTTGTTGTTGAAATATATAGAACTGTTTATGGCAAGAAATTGTATAGAAGTTCGTATGAAATCTACGACAAGAATTGTAAAGCAATTAAAAAGAAAGATTTGAAAGAAGGAGATTTGGTCTTTTTCATTACTTCAAAAAATGGGAAGAGAATCAATCATGTCGGTCTGTATTTGAATGATAATAAGTTCGTGCATTCTACCACTAGAAAGGGCGTAATCATTACCGATTTGTCGGAGCCGTATTATGAAAGGTATTTCTATAAGGCGGGACGCGTTATATTCTAGTTGAAGAACTCGTAAACGGCACCATCGGTTCTTATATTATGAACTCTCAAGTTAAGTTCTTTACATTCATTAATTAATAGATCCGCTTTTTTATAGTAGATATTACCCGATAGGATAATCATGTGCGGGTCATAACAATCAAGTAATCCTATGATGTCGCCGTAATACTTGTTTGTGATAACAAGATAGTCTACCTCTATGCGTGATGTGAAGGAATAGTTTTTAATCTCGTTGCTTGATATGATTGCGGCTTTCTTGTCGCCAAGCATTTTATAGAAAACGCCATTCTTGGAATGGGTAATGCTGTCAATTTTGATATCGTTTATATTATATTTTGCGAGAAAATTACGGTGGCTATTGCTGAATGATGCAATATCAATATCCTCATCACATAAAAGCAAAAGCGATTTACTGTTGCTGAATGTAAGTACAGGAGTATTAGAATTGCTATTGAATATCACATAACCGCCTTTGGGCAATTCGTTTGTCTCAGCTATGTCTAGCAGGAACGAGCCTGCGATAACTGCCATGAATGCATATAGATATGAAATCCTATGTTTGTGAATGAACAGAATCAATAGTAATAGCGCAATATAGATAAGGCATAATGCCAGTGGGGATATGTATATATTGTCTATGTGCGAGTGTGGTATTTGGTTTATGGAAGTAGATATATCGGTTATGAAAGAAAAGCTGGTATTTAAGGCAGTTGCGAGTAAGGTTGCTTTGAATCCTATTATTAATAATATAAGAAAGATTATCCCGCAACCTACAATTATCGGAAGCAAAGGGAGTATAAGGAAATTGGATATTATAGAAAGTGTGGATATGTAATTGAAATAGAATGCCGTTAGCCACACTGTGCCTAACATTGAAATAGCAGATATGGTAACTAAAGAGCTCGTATAGTGAATAAGTTTCTGTTTAGGACTGAAAACGGTGAATTTTTGAGCCAAAAGCAGAATGAAGAACACGGAACAAAAACTGAATTGGAAACCGATATCAAAAAGTGCATGAGGATTTATTAGAAGTATGAATAATGCAGAGGAGAACAATGCATTCAATGAAGTATTTTTCCTATACAGTATTCTAGAGAATATGACAAATCCTATCATAATCGTAGCTCTGATAACTGAAACCGAAAAGCCTGTTATATAGGCGTAGGCGATAGTTGCCAGCAGTGTGAAGAAGAGTTTTATTTTCTTATGGCCAAGAATGTCTAACGGAAAAAGAAAGATATTAAGCAATAATGCTATGATTCCAATGTGAAGACCGCTTAATGCTAGAATGTGGGCAATTCCAGCATGAGAAAATTCTTGTTTTATATCATCTTGCAGTAATGATACATCTCCAAGCAGAATTGCACAGTAAAAAGACTTGGCATCGGGTGATAGCTGCGATGACAAAAGCATGTTTTTAAGCTTCCGTTGCATGCATCTGGAATGTGAAAGGTAGCTGTTTTCATGCCCAATTTTCTTGTATTCACCATCATTGATAAATACATGGTAGCTAAAACCCTTGTTATTCATGTATTTTGCATAATCAAATTCTTCTGGATTCTTGAGATTTGTTATGCTTTGAGGATTAAATTTAAAGGTAATGATATCTCCTTCAGTTATAGAATAGTCGTTACCTTCAATCCATGCTGTCATTTTCTGATTAATTTCGTGATTGTTGCCGCACGAATCGATAGCTGTTGTTACATGAATATGCAAGTTGGTAGAAAAATCGTTGTCGGATACTTTTAGTATATAGGCATTGGCAATCGTAGAGTCACCCAATGTTATATTTATGTCATCGGTGCGATGTATATTGGTGCAAATGATTCCTATGGAAAAGCATGTAGCAAGAATCGGAATGCTGAGAATATAGTTATGCCCGATCCTTAATTTTGGGGATTTGATTTTGAGCAAAAAAGCATATGCCATTATGCTCAATAGAATTGTGCAAATGGCATATGCTGTTGATATGTTTAAATGAAACGCCGCCAGAATGCCGATTATGTAAGGAAAAAGAATCCTTAATATCGGAGTTTTAGATAGCGTGTCTTTCATTTATCTTATTTTAAGAGTTCCATATTTCATATGATGCGAAAGCCTGTAGTAAAAGCATTTCCAGACCGTTCTTAGTCTCAGCCCCATAAACTTTAGCATTTTTCATAAACAAAGTTTCGTCGGGATTATACAGCAGGTCATAACAAAGATGCTTATCAGTGAGAAGCTCGTATGGAATATCGGGAGACTCGTCAACATTAGGGTACATTCCTAGAGGAGTCGTATTTACTATTACATGATGCTCGTCAATGATTTTTTGTGTTATGTCCATGTAGGAAATTGCTTTATCGTTTCTTTTCCGAGACACGAATTGTGCTTCAATGCCCAGTTTCTTCAATCCGTAATATACTGCTTTTGCTGCACCTCCCGTTCCAAGTATCAGAGCTTTTTTCATGTGAGGTTTCAGCAGAGGGGAAATAGAGTCGCAGAAACCGATTATGTCAGAGTTGTAGCCTTTCAGTTTTAGCTTGTCGTTTTCTCGTATAATTTTTACAACATTCACAGCGCCTATGTTTGCTGCATCATTGTCAATCTCGTCAAGGAATGGTATAACTTGTTCTTTGTAAGGAATCGTAACATTAAGACCTTTCAGGTTGTAATGCTCGCTTATGACTTCGTTAAGCATATTGATGTCAGGTATTTCAAAATTCATGTATTCGGCATCAATATTTTCAGCTTCAAATTTATTATTGAAAAAGTTACGAGAGAAGGAATGTCCTAACGGATATCCTAATAGTCCATATAAAGTTTCTTTCATAATATAATTGTCAATATAGTTGTAGCTTCATAAGAATGAAAACATAAATTAAATTCGTTTACAAAAATACTAGAATGATTGAAATATTCATTTCATTTTACGCTTTTTTTTGTTGATTTTTAACCGAAGGGAAAAAAACGAAGGTGAAGTCGGGGTGTTTTAGTTGTATTTTTGTAAATTTGCATAGAATTTGACTAACTTGTTTAGGGAAACTTCAATAGCGTAAATATTAATGGCAATAACAAAAAGGTTCCTGTTTCTTTTAATAGCAGTACTTATCGCGTTTGGTGTAAGTGCTGAGCCTTTTGTTGTCGTTATAGATGCGGGACATGGAGGAAAGGATGTTGGAGCCTTAGGCCGCAAAGTGAGAGAAAAAGATGTGAATCTCGCAGTGGCTCTCAAATTGGGAAACTTGATTGAAGAAAAGATGCAAGATGTAAAGGTCGTATATACCCGTAAAACCGACAAATATCTTACTTTGCAAGACCGAGCCCAAATAGCTAATAAGGCAAAAGGAAATCTTTTCATTTCTATTCATACCAATTCTCTAGCAAAGAAGAATAAAAAAAGAAAGACGATAAAAGGGGCTTCTACTTATACATTGGGACTTCATCGTTCCGATGACAACTTGGAAGTTGCAATGCGTGAGAACTCTGTCATTTCATTAGAAAAAGATTATGAGGTGACATATCAGGGCTTTGATCCCAATTCTACTGAATCGTATATTATTTTTGAGATAAGCCAGAGTACTCATATGGAGCAAAGTGTAGATTTTGCTTCAAGGGTCCAAAAAGAATTTGTGTCAACAGCTGGTAGGGTAGATCGGGGCGTACGCCAAGCTGGATTCTTGGTGCTAGCTCGTACAAGCATGCCTGCTGTACTGGTTGAGCTGGATTTTATATGTAATCCTACACAGGAGCAGTTCTTGGGCTCAAAAGCTGGTCAGAATAAACTTGCAAAATCGTTGTTCAATGCATTCCGTGAATATAAAAAAGCAAGTGACAACAAAGTGGCAGCTGTTGAGGGTGTAAGGAAGAAAGCGGGTAAAGAAGTTGAAGAAACGAGTTTTGAAGAAAACACCGCAGATGAAACCGAAGACTTTGTTGCTGAACAGGAAACAGAAGAACCTGAATTTGTATATAAGGTGCAGTTAATGGCAAGTAAAGCCAGGCTGTCGCCTAAGGACTCTCGTCTTAAAGGCTTGTCTCCTGTGGACTCATATAAAGAAAACGGGCTGTATAAGTATACTTATGGCTCGGAGGATACAATGGAAGCCGCCCAGGAGATTCTTCGTAAAGTGAAGAAAAAGTTTGAGGGAGCATTTATTGTGGTTTTCAGTAATGGTGTGAGAGTAAAATAAATATTGAAAATAATTTAAATAAAGACATAATGAAGAAGTTTTTTACGAAAGAAGTATTAATAGCAATAACCGTAATTATTAGTGCAGGATTGCTCTATTGGGGTATTAATTATTTGAAAGGCGTGAACCTTTTTACTCCGACTAATTATTATAAGGTAAAATATGAGCAAGTAAATGGGCTAAAGGTGTCGGCACCTGTTACGATAAACGGATTCCAGGTAGGTCTTGTAAGCGATATCCTGTATGATTATGAAAATAATGGAGGACTAGTGGTTGAACTGAGTCTAGATGACAAGCTTAAATTGCCAGAAGGAACAGAAGCGCTTATTGCAACCGATATGCTTGGTACATCTACTGTAGTATTGGAATTGGGCAAGAATGATGGCGCATATTATAAGGTGGGTGACATTATTCCAGGTGTCGTGCAAGGTGGATTGCTTGATAATGTGTCTAAAGACCTTATGCCATCATTGGCTGTAATGTTGCCTAAAATTGACAGTATATTGACTAGTCTAAATACTGTGTTGGCAAATCCTGCTCTAAATGAGTCGGTAACAAGACTGAATAAGATTACCAGTAACCTTGAAAACATGACGACTCAGCTTAATGTGGCATTATCTAGCAATGTTCCTGCAGTCATGAACAACGCTAATGATATTACAACAGATCTGAAAAAGGTTGCTGAGAATTTGTCTGCCTTAACTAATGAATTAAATGATTCAACAATGACTAGCGTGAATGCTATAGCTGAAAACCTTAATAGCATTACTACAAAGATGAATAGTAAGGATTCTAGCTTGGGATTATTGTTGAATGATAACAGATTGTATAATAATGCTGATCAGACCATACTAAGTCTAGATTCATTGTTTAAAGATATAAAAGCAAACCCTAAAAGGTATATCAATGTAAAGGTGTTCTAAAGAGATATTGCCATTAATTGCTTATTTAGAATTATTCTAAACAAAATAAAAAGTGGATTTTTTTTTGAGAATCTGCTTTTTATTTGTCCTGTAGATAGGGAATATAGGGCTTTGTGAATTTGTTTTGGTATCGCAGATTCTTTAAAATCATTGATTTATAGGCATGTAGAAATGCGAGTTGCTAGTATAAGTAATGATGCTTGTAATCGATTGAATAATAGATGGTTATGTTTGGTAGGTAAAAAACAAATTTATTAGAGTTTTTTTTTATAAATATTTTTGGCAAATTTTGTATTCGCAAAAGAAGAATAATAAGATTAATGTATACTCAAGACAAGGACATATTGTGGGAAAAATGCCTTTCAATTTTGAAGGACAACTTGAACGAGGAGCAATTTAATGCCTGGTTCAAGCCTATCAGTGTGTACAGCTATGAGAATAACCAGTTGGTGTTGAATGTGCCTTCTTCTTTCTTTGTTGAGAAGCTGGAAGGTACTTATCTGAACTTGGTTAAATCAACGCTGAGACATGTCTATGGCAGTGGCATTAAGTTGTATTATAAAGATTCTGTTGTTGAGGTTAAGACAAAGGGCGGAACTGATAGTACGGTTGTGGATAATCGTGTTGAGAAGTCACTTCCCAAAAACTCTAATCCGTTTGAAACTGTAGATTATGGTGATATAGATTCTCAGCTTAACCCGAAATATACATTTGAGAATTATTGCGATAGCATGTGTAATAAACTGGCTGTAAGTATAGGCGAGGCAATTGCAACCAATCCTAAGTGTAAAACATTTAATCCATTGTTTATATTCGGTGCTACTGGTGTTGGAAAGACACACTTGATACAGGCAATTGGAATTAAGGTGAAAGAAACACAACCGCAGAATAGAGTTTTGTATGTAACAGCTAGAGTGTTTGAAAGTCAATATACTACTGCAGTTAGAAATAATAAGGTGAATGATTTTATTAATTTCTATCAAAGCATAGATACTCTTATACTTGATGATATACAAGAGTTTGCTGGAAAAACCGCAACTCAAAACACATTCTTCCATATTTTTAATCACTTGCATCAGAATCAGAAACAATTGATTTTGTCAAGTGATACTCGTCCGGTGGATATGGACGGTATGGTTCCTCGTCTTATCTCCCGATTCAAATGGGGTATGACGGCAGAACTTGCCAAACCGGACTATTCTTTGAGAAGAAATGTTTTGACAATGAAAGCCGATCAAGATGGCTTGACAATCTCCAACGAAATACTTGATTACATTGCCAATAATGTAACTGATAGTGTTAGAGAGCTGGAAGGCGTTATTGTATCTTTGTTGGCTCATGCTACAATGCTGAATCAAGAAATTACTTTGGATTTAGCAAAGGCTGTAATTTCAAATGCAGTAAAAGTATCCAAGAGTCAAGTTACATTTGAAATGATAACCGAGAAAGTGTGTGAACACTATAACATTGATTCGGAATTGATATATGGAAAATCCCGCAAGAGGGAAATTTCAGATGCAAGGCAGATTGTGATGTATATGGCTAAAAAGATGACTCAGCTGTCTTCAACGAATATAGGAACAAGGTTATCCCGAAATCATGCAACTGTTCTTCATGCTTGCAAAACTATAGAAGAACGGTTAAGTATAGAGAAGGTATTACAAGATGATATAGAAAAAATTGAAAACGAACTTAAAGGATGATTAAGTTCGTTTTTTTTATGCTTGTTATTGTCGGTATTTGTTTGCGGTGGCGTTTTGGCTTTTGACAGTTTTGGAAAACTTTTTGTGTTGTATGATTTTTTAAACCCAAGGAAATCAAGCAGTTAAAAATAATTGTTGATAACTTTTTAAAATATATAACGAAAATAGTTGCGCATATGGTGTTATGTTTTATATATTTGTAGTCATAAAAATAATAATTAATTAACACCTATAACAAACCAATGGAAAATCAAAAATTCTCTTATGAAGAAGCCTATCAGGCGACATTGAAGTATTTTGATGGCGATGAATTAGCTGCAAGGGTATGGGCAAATAAATATGCTCTAAAGGATTCTTTCGGCAATTATTATGAATTAACACCAGATGATATGCATCGTCGTCTAGCTAGAGAGATTGCTCGAATTGAGCAGAAATATCAAAATCCGATGAGTGAGGATCGTGTATTTGATTTGATAAAGAATTTCAAGTACATTGTTCCGCAAGGTAGTCCTATGTCGGGTATTGGAAATGATTTTCAGGTAGGCTCTTTGTCTAATTGTTTTGTTATCGGTCTTGATGGTACCCCCGATTCATACGGAGGTATTATAAAGGTTGATGAAGAACAAGTACAATTGATGAAGCGTCGTGGTGGAGTTGGTCATGACTTATCTCATATCCGTCCTAAAGGATCCCCAGTTAAGAACTCGGCATTGACCTCTACAGGTCTAGTGCCTTTCATGGAGAGATTTTCCAATTCAACACGCGAGGTTGCTCAAGATGGCCGTCGTGGAGCTTTGATGTTGAGTGTTAGCATTAAGCACCCGGATTCGGAGGCTTTTATTGATGCAAAAATGACTGAAGGCCGTATTACTGGTGCAAATGTGTCGGTGAGAATTGATGATGAATTTATGGATGCTGCAATCAATGGTAAGACCTATGTTCAAAAATATCCAATTGATTCTGCTGAGCCATTATATAAAAAAGAAGTTGATGCATCGGCTATTTGGGCAAAAGTAATTCATAATGCATGGAAGAGTGCTGAGCCTGGAGTGCTATTCTGGGATACAATTACAAGAGAATCGGTGCCCGACTGTTATGCTGATTTAGGCTTCAAGACAATTTCAACAAACCCATGTGGAGAAATTCCATTGTGTCCTTATGACAGTTGCCGTCTGCTAGCTATTAACTTGTATTCATATGTGAATAATCCGTTTACTCCAAATGCAAGTTTTGATTATGACTTGTTTAAGGAACATGTTGCAGCAGCGCAGCGCATAATGGATGATATTATTGATCTTGAAATGGAGAAGATTGATAAGATTATTGAAAAAATCAATTCTGATCCGGAAACAGATGAAGTGAAGAAAACGGAACTGCATCTATGGGAGAAGATTCGTTCGAAGACACTGAAAGGTCGCCGTACTGGTGTTGGTACAACAGCAGAAGGGGATATGATAGCAGCAATGGGATTGACTTATGGTACTGAAGAGGCAACTGAATTCTCAATTAATATTCATAAGACTCTCGCTGTAGCAGCATATGGTTCTTCTGTAGTGCTTGCTAAGGAGCGTGGTGCATTTGAAATATTTGATGCTGAGCGTGAAAAGAACAATCCGTTCATCAACCGTATTAAGGACGCTTCTCCAGAGGTTTATGAAGAAATGCTGAAATATGGCCGTAGAAACATTGCGTGCTTGACAATTGCACCAACAGGAACTACTAGCTTGATGACACAAACCACTTCGGGTATAGAACCAGTATTCTTGCCTGTCTATAAGCGTCGTAGAAAGATTAATCCAAATGATCCTGATGTTCGTGTTGACTTTACAGACGAATCTGGAGACTGCTTCGAGGAGTATATCGTATATCACCCTAAGTTTGTGACTTGGATGAAGGTGAATGGAATTGAAGTGAGATCGGATTATACTCAAGAAGAACTTGATGAGATATTGAAGAAATCTCCTTATTATAAAGCGACATCTAATGATGTGGACTGGTTGGCAAAGGTTCGTATGCAAGGCGGTGTGCAGAAGTGGGTCGACCATTCAATAAGCGTTACCATCAATTTGCCGGCTGATGTGTCGGAAAGTCTTGTTAATGATTTGTATGTTGAGGCTTGGAAGTCGGGCTGTAAAGGCTGTACGGTATATCGTGACGGTTCTCGTGCAGGTGTGCTTGTGTCAACTAAGAAAGAAGAACCAAAGAATCATTATATGGCAAACGAAGAGCATATCTTAAAGCGTCCAATCGAATTGGAAGCTGATGTGATTCGATTCCAGAATAATAAGGAAAAGTGGATTGCTTTTGTTGGTCTTATTGACGGTCGTCCTTATGAAATCTTTACAGGTCTTGCCGATGATGAAGAAGGCATCTTCTGCCCTAAATCGGTTAATAAGGGAAAAATTATCAAGGCATTTGATGAGAATGGCAACAAGCATTATGACTTCCAGTTTATTAATAAGCGCGGTTATAAAACAACCATTGAAGGATTGTCTGATAAGTTCAATCCTGAATTCTGGAACTATGCTAAGTTAATTTCAGGTGTATTGCGTTATGGTATGCCTATTGATCAGGTGTTGAAACTGGTTAGCAGTCTCGAACTTGACAGCAAGTCAATCAATACATGGAAGATGGGAGTTGAGCGTGCGTTGAAGAAATATCTTCCTAATGGCATGAAGGCTAGTGGACAGACTTGTCCTAATTGTGGTCAGGAAACACTTATCTATCAGGAAGGTTGCTTGATATGCACATCATGCGGAACATCAAAATGCGGATAATATATACTGATATTTTGAATATTTTGATAGGCGGGATAAATTATTCCGCCTATTATTTTATTTATTTACAATAAATTGCTAATTTAGCACATGCAATAAATAACCTATTGAATTCAAACTTAAAACTTTTTATGAAAATTATATTTAATGTCAATTACAAGACGCAATGGGGTGAATCCCTATATGTAGTGGGTAATTGTAAGGAATTAGGCGAAGGCGATGTGTCAAAGGCCTTAAAGATGGAACTGAAGTCGTATGATCAATGGACTTTGACCATAAAAAAGGCTGATGAAGAGGCCGATTTCTGCTATACCTATTTAGTGAAGAATGAGAATGGCAGTGTGAGATATGAATGGGGAAAACCTCATGAGTTTATCGGATCTAAGGGCGTGAAATCCTATGAGTTGCTAGACAAATGGAATGACCAGCCTGAAAATAAAGCATTTTTTTCATCGGCATTTACTGAAGGAATCTTTTCTCGCAAACGCGATAAGCAGCTACAGCGCCCTGAGTGCGGTGGTGTGATTATGAGAGTGTTTGCTCCAGTTGTTAAAAGTGATGAAGTGCTTGCCATTTCTGGCGATTGTGAAGCATTAGGAAACTGGAATCCTAAAAAGGCTCTTCCGTTGAATAGCTATAATTTCCCTGAATGGGAAATAGCGCTTGACAAGAGCATTGTTAAAGAAGCTTTTAACTACAAATTCTTAATACTTAAAAAAGGTGTTAAGAAAGAAGTCGTGGCATGGGAGTATACAGAGAACCGCTATTTTGGATTGCAAGTGCCTGCTGATGGCGTTATTTCTGTATCAGGCTTGTATTTTAATGATCCGCAGCCAGCATGGAAGGGTGCAGGAACAGCTATACCGGTATTCTCATTGCGCAGTGAAGAAGATTTTGGAGTAGGCGATTTCTATGACTTGTTTAAGATGGTTGATTGGGCAAAAGAAACAGGCCAACGCATCATTCAGTTATTGCCTATAAATGATACAACCATGACACATACATGGGTGGATTCTTATCCTTATAAGGCAAATTCTACATTTGCATTGCACCCAATGTATTTGCGCCCCGATAAAGTGGGAACATTAAGCGATGAGAAAAAGTTGGCTCATTACAAGGCTGTAGCTCAAGAGTTGAATTCGCTTGATTCTGTTGATTATGAGCGTGCTAACAATGAAAAGTTGGCATATCTGCATGATATTTATGACGAACATGGTGCAAAAACTTTGAAAACAGCCCAGTTCCGTACCTTTGTAAAGAACAATGCTTACTGGCTTAAACCTTATGCTACATTCTGCGTGTTGAGAGACAAGTACAATACGCCTGAATTTGAAAATTGGGGAGAGTATGCAAATTATAGCGAGGAATTGGTAGAAAAATTGTGTGTAGAAAACAGCAATGACATTAATTTCATCTATTTCTTGCAGTATCATTTGGATAAGCAATTGCGTGAAGTGCGTAATTATGCGCATGAAAATGGAGTGGTTCTAAAGGGGGATATACCTATCGGTATTGCTCGTGCTAGTGTTGATGCATGGATGTATCCTCATTTGTTCTATATGGACTGTCAAGCTGGAGCTCCACCAGATGATTTCTCTGTTCTTGGACAGAATTGGGGATTCCCAACTTATAACTGGGAAGAAATGAATAAAGATGGCTTTGCATGGTGGAAAAACCGTTTCCGCAAGATGGCTGAGTATTTTGATGCTTATCGTATTGACCACATATTAGGATTCTTCCGAATATGGCAAATTCCAATGGACGCAGTACATGGATTGCTTGGTGCTTTCAATCCGGCTATGCCATACAGTGCAGATGAATTGAGGAATAGTTATGATTTTTGGATTAATCCTGAAGTTCAGACTAAACCTTATATAATGGATTATTTCTTGTGGGATTTCTTCGGCGAATATACTGAAGAGGTTAAGGCTACTTTCTTGGAACAACTTACCGATGGAAGATATATCTTGAAGGAATTTGTGGATACACAGCGTAAAGTTGAAACTTATTTCTCGAAGTTGCCTGCTAATGACAAGAATGATAAAATCAAGAATGCACTTTATGGATTGATTGACGATGTGCTATTCATAGAAGATGCTGAACAAAAGGGACATTATCATCCTCGCATTTCGGCTCAGTTCACATATAGCTACCGTGCTTTGACCGATTATGAACGCTGGTGCTTTGACCGTTTGTACAATGATTTCTTCTATCACCGTCATAATGACTTCTGGTACGGCAAGGCGATGTGGAAATTGCCTCCATTGATAAATGCTACCGATATGCTAGTGTGCGGTGAAGACCTAGGTATGATTCCAGACTGCGTTGCATCAGTCATGTCGGGACAAAAGATTTTGTCGCTTGAAATCCAGCGTATGCCTAAGGATCCTAAGCAGGAATTCGGTAACCCATACATATACCCATACATGTGTGTGTGCACAACTTCTACACACGATATGAGTGGTATTCGTGCATGGTGGGAAGAGGATAGAGAAAAGACTCAGCATTTCTATAATAATGTATTGCAGCAATGGGGCGAAGCACCTCAGTTCGCTGAACCATGGATTTGTGACAAGATTGTTTGTGACCACTTGAATTCTCCTGCAATACTAACTATTCTTCCTTTGCAAGACTGGTTGTCGGTGAGTGGAGATTTGCGTAGAGAAAACCCTCAGGACGAACAGATTAATGTTCCTGCCAATCCATTCCACTATTGGAAATATCGCATGCACATGACATTGGAAACTCTGTTGGAACAAAAGGCGTTCAATCAATCTATCAAGGATAGAATTGTCAACAGCGGACGCTAATTGATTCAATGAATATCTAAAACAAATGGCTGAAATCCATCGGATTTCAGCCATTTGTCAATTATAGCTTTGCAAGTTATTTTACAATCACCTTTTTAGCAATGCCATTTACTCTTACGATGTATATTCCTGGTTGGCATTCTATAGAGCATCGGTTTTGAGAAATCATAGCTCCGCCGATATTGTAAATCTGTATATTGTTAGCATTGCCATCAATTCTGATATTGCCTTTCCCAGCGATTACCTTGAACGAAGAATCTGTAGCATTTTCTATGCCAGATGTTATCATATTATAAGATACCTCAATTTTCTTGATGTATAGCTCAGCCTGAGCCTGATTGTTGAACCATTGAATTTCAGAATACTTTTGAGTAGATAAATCCAGTGTTCCGATATCATCTTTTAATGTGTAATAGCTGCTCAGATCAACTCTAGAAGATTGCCATGTGTCATAAAAATAACTTCTGCTTCCATTCTTGCCGTTTGAGAATGTAATGGTGACATTTGTTATAGAAGCTCCCGTGTCACTAGTTTTAATGATAAAGTGAGACAAGTTGTTATAGTATAGAGCGTTTATGTCACTTCGCCAATTTGCAATGTATTTAGACCCTGCTTTATAGGGGGAAGGAGCTAATGTAATGGTAACTCCATTATTTGATATTGCAGTTTCCGGGCTTATGATATAGCTGGAACTTCCTGTTTCGCTAATGCCAGGGCAAGACGGAAAACCATAAGTGTTTACCGAGAAATCAAATGTTGCCGTCTTTGTCTCAGCTTTAGCAGTGATTGGCATAAGCAAAGCTATTATCGCTAAGGCTGTTGGAATTATTCGTTTCATATCAGTTTTGTTTAGTGATAAAATGACCATTATTTGATGTTAGGCTCTTCAAGGCCAAGACCCTTTTTCTTGTCCACAACTTTAAGCACTAGTCCAAGGATAAGAGCTGCAACGCCTAGCGAAGCAAGCATTACAAGAGGTGCGGTATAGTCGTATGAAACTGCAGCCTGTTCAGGAGAAATAGTACCGTTTTGCAATCCTATTACAAGTTCAGGGTTGGTTTTGTCCAGTACCTTACCAATAAGTAAAGGGAACAGCCATAGACCGATATTCTGGATCCAGAAGATTAGGGCATAGGCACTACCTATGATTTTTGCATCAACAAGTTTTGGAACGCTAGGCCATAATGATGCGGGAACCAATGAGAAGCTAGAGCCTAGCACAAGAATTGTCAAGTAAGCAATAATTATACCACCCACAGGGCTGCCCTTGAACAATGGAAGAACAAATGCAAATGTAAGGTGGCAAGCAATAAGAAGCAATGAGCCAAGAACTAGCATAGATGCCGCCTTGCCTTTGTGGTCAACATAATTTCCTAGGATAGGGGTGATGCCTACAGCTAGAAGTGGGAATACAGCGAATACTGTTTCGGCACTTTGACGCATGTAGCCCATATAGCAGAATACTACTAGTGCAACAATTGCTACAACGAGTAAACCGCTTTTCATGCTTTTCTTCTTAGAGAAGTTGCTGGCAAATGCAGCAGCGGCAACTACGAGCATGATGCAGTATTGAATGATAGTGACAGTGTTTGTCGCCCAGAAAGAATCCTTAGGAACTTCGGTAAACGACAAGTTGCATTGAAGCATGTTTACTGCATATTTCTGGAATGGGAAAATAGCAGAGTAGTATAGAACGCATAGTAATGCAACAAGCCAGAAACCGCTGCTTGTAAGGATTTTTCCTAGATCGCTTATCTTGAAAGGATCGTCTTTTTCTTCGGCTTCGCCAGTTTGTGCATCAAGTTTCTTGTCCATGAAGAAATAAACAATAAACATTATGAGTGCAATCATAAGAAGTACAACGCCAAAAGCAACCGAGCGAGATACATCAATGTCGCCGCCTAGTTTAGCGAATACAGGAGAGAAAATCATGCAAGTTGCAACTCCTAGGCGAGCTAGAGCCATTTCAGAACCCATAGCTAGAGCCATTTCTCTGCCTTTGAACCATTTAACGATACCTCGTGACACTGTAATGCCTGCCATTTCCACACCGCAACCGAAAATCATGAAACCAACAGCAGCAAATTTAGCTGAAGCTGGCATGCCTTCATAGAATGGAGAAATGCCCAGTTCGTCAAATCCAGGAATATAGTTCAGGTTGTTGTTGAACCAAGTCTCAAGTGAACTGCCCATAAAAGCCTCAGTAACAGCATACCAGTTGATTGTTGCGCCTATAAGCATAACGGCTCCTGATAGTACAGCCGTAAAGCGCACTCCCATTTTGTCAAGTATGATACCGGCAAAAATCAAGAAGAATACAAATACATTCAAGAATGTTTCTGAGCCTTGCATAGTGCCGAATGCAGTAGAATCCCACCCTCTAGTAGATTGCATCAAGTCCTTGATAGGGGACAGGATATCCATGAAAATGTAACTGAAGAACATGGCAGAAGCCAGTAAAAGCAATGCAGTCCATCGCATTGCTGCTGAATCTCTCAGTGTCTGTGTAATTTTGTTTGTTGTCATTGTCTGTTATGTTTTGTTATTATTTCTTGCAATTATTTTTTCGGGTTAACAACGCGGTCGCCTAAGTGCTTGGCCAGCTTACGGCGCAGTTCCTGAAGGTCTTTTATCCTGGCAAGTAACTGAAGAGCTTCGTTGTCTCCTCCTTGGCTTAATCTTTGGTTCAGCTCGTCAATTTGGCATCTTATTATGCAGTCTTTCCAGTTTAGCAAAGCCTTTGGAACTAGAGTGAACAGCTGTTCTGCATCGCTTTTAAGGTTACCGTAACGAGTGTGAATCTTGCTAAGATAATGCTTCTCGCTTGCCAATTTCAACGACTCATGCCTCACATCATCATCTTCATGAGAACTCAATTTCTTTTCAAGAAAATGCATCTGAAAATCCATAATCTCTTTTGAACGCTGCATCTCAATGCTGTCGTTTAGCTCCTTCTCCTTGCGTTCGGCGTCATAAATGCTCTGCAGCGATTCCTGAATTTTCTTTATGCCTGTGGCTCTGGCTTGTTCCGCTTCCTCATTCAATTTGTATAGTAGCGACTTGTATTCCTGCTTATATTCATCATTATAGGAAAGACATATATTAAATATCTTGTTATAAGATTCATGAGAGAAAGTCATATTGTCGATACTCAACTCATTGGTTATGTAGTCTAATAAGGAAATTTGAGGCGGAGTGCCATCGCCTTCGTAATTAGGATCGCAACAGAAATCCATCATACCGTATTTCACGAGATATTTCATCAAGTCCCGTTCGTAAGGAAACAGTATTTTGTTTTTTGACGAATCTGTATTTTCCTCTTTTGCAGCCAGGGTTGCTGTTTTCTCCGAAATGCCAGCCGATTCGATTATATCGATAGTTTCGGTAGCAGGCTCGTTATTCTCGTTCTCAATCTGCTTTTGTCTTTTTTCAAACTCTTTTTGCCTGTTTTGTGCAATTTTCTTCGCAATTTCGCGATTGAGCACCTTTTCGTCAATATTAAACAGGTCGCTGCATTCTTTAGCGTATACCGACCGCTGAATCTCAAAAGGAATCAATGCTATAGAAGTCACCACATCTCCGATCACAGCTGCACGCTTGATAGGGTCGTCTTTCACATTGTCAAGAAGAGTCCTTTTCATGAAACGGATAAAATCCATTTCATTATTCTCAATGTATTCAAGGAATTCGCTTGAGCTGTGATTTCTTGAGAAACTGTCGGGGTCTTCACCGTCGGGCAGCAGCAGTATGCGTATGTTTAGACCCTCGGGCAAAAGCAGGTTGATTGCCCGTAAAGCAGCCTTGATGCCGGCGGAGTCGCCATCGTATATCACTGTGACATTCTCGGTGAACCTGTGAATCATTCTCACCTGATTCTCGGTTAAGGCTGTGCCAAGCGATGCAATCGTATTCTCTATGCCGGCCTGGTGCATTGATACGACATCGGCATTTCCTTCCACAAGGAAGCATTTGTTTTGCTTTACGATTGCCTGCTTTGCCTGATAAATTCCGAAAAGCTCGTTGCTTTTCTTGTATATCGTGGATTCGGGCGAATTTACATATTTTGCCTGGTCATTCTTTAATGTGCGTGCGCTGAATGCAATTACTTTTCCGGCAACGCTGAAGATAGGGAATACAACCCGTCCCTTGAACCGGTCATATCCGCCGCCGCGCTTGTCGTCAATGCACAGCCCCGTGTCAAAGAGATATTGCTTGTTGTATCCTTTTGCAACAGCTTCCTTGAACAAGGCATTGTTGCTGTCTAGAGAATATCCTAGACGGAATTTCTTGATGATGTTTTCGTTAAAGCCACGTTCGCTCAGATAGGACATGCCTATATCTTGCCCGTCTTGAGTTGTGAACAGATTGTTCTCGAAGTGCGAACAGGCATATTCATTCACGATGAGCATACCTTCACGCTCGCTTTGAGCGGCGCGTTCCTCATCGGTCATCTCTTTTTCTACAACCTCAATATGATATTTATTGGCAAGATATTTGAGCGCTTCATAATAGGAAAGCTGTTCATGCTCCATAACGAAATTAACGGGACTGCCGCCTTTGCCGCAACTGAAGCAGTGGCAAATGCCTTTAGCCTTGGAAACGCTGAAAGATGGAGTCTTCTCGTTATGGAATGGGCAAAGACCTATATAATTTGCACCGCGTCGGCGCAAACTCACAAAATCCGACACCACTTCCACAATATCGGCAGCATCTAGAATCTTTGCAACTGTAGCCTTGTCTATCATTCTGTTTTCTTTGACTTTTAATCTACAAAATTATGAAAAATCGTTGGAATAGTAACGAATAACATGATTTTTTTAGATATCGTATGTTATGGCTCTTTATTTACATCTAAAGTCGTATAGACTTTTTAGTCACCATCCTTGTTCGTTAGGATAAAAGTATAAGTACTCTTCATTAGCTTGATGTTTAATGCGCTTACAGCGTTCTTTGGCATACCGAAGACAAGACGAAAGAAGGAAAACATGTGAGTTTCTGTGGTCAATTCATCTTCGTCTAGAAATAGATGTGAAGTGACCGCATAATATAATATCGAAGGAGGGTGCGTATTTTTTTACGCACCCTCCTTGTTCGTTAGTATATAAAAATAACCTTATTGTTATTCTAGTCCTTTGATGATAGATACACCAAGACCTGGCTTGTCGGCTGGGATAACTTTACCATCTTCAAATATCAGACCTTCGAAGCGGTCGTTGCCGATGAGTACATTTCCGTCAAGGTCGGTCCAGTCAACCATTGGTGACAATTGTGCTGCTGCAGCAATACCGCAAGAAGTTTCGGTCATACAGCCTAGCATAACATACATTCCAAGAGATTTGGCAAGAACAGCCATCTTGTATGCTTCGTGAAGACCAGTACTCTTCATTAGCTTGATGTTGATACCGTCGTAAACATCTTTGAATCTCACGACATCAGGCAGTCTTTGGAATGCTTCGTCGGCAATGATAGGAAGCGGGCTTTGTTCTCTTAGCCATGCTGTCTCGTCAAGCATTTCTTTAGGAAGAGGCTGTTCTACGAAAATACAGCCTTTTTCTTTTAGCCAGTGACACATTTCGAGTGCATATTCCTTTGAATTCCAGCCTTGGTTGGCGTCTACGCATAATGGACGATCGGTTGCTTTGCGGATAGTTTCCACTAGTTCCTTATCGCCAGGAACGCCCATTTTTACTTTTAGGACTTTATATTGCTCAGATTCTTTGATTTTCTGTTGAACTACTTCTGGAGTGTCGTTGCTGATGGTGAATGAAGTAGGGTGGATCTTTTCTGTAGAAAGTCCCCAGATCTTGTACCATGGCTGTCCCATTATCTTGCCAAGCAAGTCGTGCAATGCAATGTCGATAGATGCTTTTGCTGCGCGGTTGTTTGGCGCAACAGAATCGACATATGCTAGGATTTCTTCCATGCGGAATGGATCGGTGAATTGAGTGAGGTCAAGTGAGCTCAAGAATTTTGTTACGCTTTCTACGCTTTCTCCCAAATATGGAGGCATAGAAGCTTCGCCGTAGCCAACGATGCCGTCGTATTCCAACTCTACCTGAACATCGGGAGTTGTAGTGCGGCTTGATTTTGCCAAGTTGAAGGCATGTTTAAGCTTAAGCTCGTATGGCTTGAATCTTAGAACAAGGTGTCCGCTTTTTACTGTTTTCTTGGTACTGCAACCGAATGCAGATAATGACATTAATGAAGATGTTGCAAGCAATCCTGCGCTTGAACCAAGTATGAATTTTCTTCTGTCCATATATAAAGATGTTTTTAGGTTATTGTCCAGTTGATTTTAGAAATACCAAATGTGGTCTTTTACAGTAGTAATACCTTTAGTGCCAATCATTCCGTTGATGCGGCTTATTGACAGGAATGGTGTGGTGAGATAGCTTTCGGCTTCAGGGTCTACGCTGTTGAGCTTAACTCTGCCTGAGCAGTGAATGTATTCGCCATCTTGCAAGTAGATACCTACATGGGTTACTTTACCGCTCTTGCTTCCGAAGAATACCAGGTCGCCAAGCTGTGCTTTTTTCCAGTCTTCGGCAGCGATGATTTCTCCAGTGAGGGCTTGTTGGGAAGCGTCTCTCTGCAGGATAATTCCGTTGGCGAAATAAGAAACTTTTGCCAGTCCAGAGCAGTCGGTTACCTTAGTAGATGTTCCGCCCCATAAATATCCTGATCCCATCATTCGGAATGCAACTTTCTTTATAAGTTCGGCATTGAATTCCTGATCGGCCCAAGAAGAGAATTCCTTAACTTCCGATTTTTTTACAAATCCTTCGCGGCCGTCTGGGGTAGAAAGTTTGATATAATCGCCGCTTTCGCCCTTGTATTCAAGAATGTTGCCCAATACAAGATCGCTTACGGTCAATTCATTTTCGGGAGATTCGATAAGTTGGGTTTGGTATACGGTAACAATATATCTTTTAGCTTTACGCCATGAGTCAAATTCGGTTTGAGTGACTTTGTGCAGGGAGTTGCCTGGCACATAAGAGATGTACTGGTCGGGAGTTTGAACTCTTACCCATTCGCCAGAGTATTCAAGGATTTTGACAGGTGTTCCCATGATAGCCTGTGTAGCCATTTCTGCTGCGTGCTTGCCTGCAGTGCGTAATGATGCGATAGACAATTTCACGATAGCCCAAGGCTTCTCCTGAGTGTATTCAAGTACCGATACACTATCGATATAGTTTACCTTAGCGGCATCAAGTCCTGCCAGAAGGTTGTGCTTAAGTATATTGTTGTCGACTTTTCCTTTTATAGTCCACTTGCCATTATTTTCGGTAGCGTTGACTTCAAAAATGGCAGTTCTAGAATCGGGTGCAAATTCTTTCTTGATTTCGGAAAGTATGTCTGTGGCATTTGCCTGGGCAAACGCTGAGAATATTCCGGCAGAAAGGAATAACGATGACGAAATAAGTCTGATTGTTCTGTTCATAATGAGAATGTTATTTTATAGGTGTTATTTTGTTTATTTTTAAACTTGATTTCCAATTTGATAAATTGCCTTTTCCCCATTCGACTTCGCCAGCTTGGAAATCTACGGTCTCGCAACGAATGAATTTTTTCTTAGGTGACAATTCTCCGCCTATACCTTCGTTAGTTGCAAAGCGGTATCCGTCGATGCTTGTCTTGTAGAAATCCTGGAACGGCTCGTTGTGGGTGGTTCGTCCATGTGATACATCGGCAGGAACCCAACCAGTTCCTTCAAAGTATATTTCGGCCCAGTCATGGTATCCTGTCCAGTCGGCTTTGAATTCCCAACCGCTTTCCCAACGGGCAGGTATTCCCAGGCTGCGAAGCAGTGAGATGTATAGCAGTGACACTTGTCCGCAGTCTCCGTGGTCAATAGCAAGCACATATTCTGGCATGCAAGGAATTGTGCTGTAGTCGAGAGCACCGGCCCAAGGGTAATTTGCCGAAATCCAGTCGTATATTTTAGATGCCTGAATAACAGGATTGGTTTCGCTGCCAACAATTGATAGCGCCAGTTTCTTCATTCTGTCGTTTACAAGCATGTGTGGCAATTCTTGTGAAGTGTATTTCTTGTACTCTTCGCTTTGTGTGTTATAAGGCTTGAGATTGCGCAAGATGTCACCTTTATGGAAAATCTGTGCGCCCACCTCGTAGCTGAATTTCATTTCAAATCTTGTGGGCTTGTTCTTTTCGGCCTTTTGCTCCATATATACTGTGTGATGCAGGCTGTTGACCGAATGGGTAGGGGCAGAAGATGAGGAAATGATTTGGAAATTGCGCTGTCTTCCATTGTCGTAGGGGAAAGGAATCCAGGCTCTGATGACTTTTCCGTTAGGAATTTCGTTGGCTGGAACTTCGAGGACAAATGTGGCTTCAACTTTTTTCCAGTCTCTCACATTGTTCTCGTCGGCTTTTTGAGATAGAAGATACTCGCAACTTTCATGATACTCGTTATAATCTTTTCTCTTGTCAAAAATAATGCTGCTGGCAAAAAGTTCTTTGTTGAGCAGACCGAAATTGCGAATGGTTTTTCTGAACCACCATTCTTTGCCGTCAATTATTCTGGTTTCGAGATATTTTTTCTCTTTCCATGTTTTGATTTGCTCATCGGTTGCGTTTGGAACTTTTTCTAGGAGCAGTTTTTTGCCTTCCTCGGGAGTGAGTCTGAAATCATTCCTGATTCTGCTCATCATTGCCTGAAGCGAGTCAACAAGAAAAGCATGCTGTTTCTTCTCTTTCTTTTTAAGACTGCCTATTATTTGCTCCACTTTGGCAAACTCGCCATTGTTCAAGCAGTTAACAGCCTCTTGTTTCCACGATTGAGCATACACGCTTGTCCCAAGCAGAGTGCATGCTGCTAATGATAATATAGATTTATAGCCTTTAATATTCATAATGTGATAATTTTGTATCATACAAATATAGTGAAAAATAAATAATATTCCGTTTGATATCTGCTATTTTTTTGGAAAGGGTGTAATTTATCTTAAATGTATTACATGAATCGGCATTACATGTTGAGAAATGATTATTTTTGTAAATGAAAATATATGTAAGATGAAAAGATTGCTTCTTTTATTAATAATATGCGTAAGCGCGTTGCCTTTGGTTGCAAGACAGGGGTATTATGAACTTATTGATTCGGCAGAATGCTGTATAAAGGAAAAGAATTGGGAAAAGGCTGAGCATTTTTTGCGTACCGTGCTAGTTTCATATCCCGATGACAACAATAATTCGTTGATTTTGTCCAATTTGGCTACCGTTCAGCGTTATCAGGGAAAACTTGCTGAGGCTGTAAAGAATTATACTTATGCAATAAATATGACGCCAAATGCGGTGACTCTGATAAAGAACCGTGCATCGTTGTATCTTGATATGGATAGCGTGAATGATGCTCTAGAAGATTATGAACGAGTGCTGCTGATAGATGAAACCGACGAGGAGTCAAGATATTATCATGGCATATTGTCATTGCGGATAGATGATATGAATGCAGCTAAAAAGGATTTTGATCATATCCTGTTTTATAATCCGGCTTCGGGCCTGGGGCGTGAAGGCTTGGGCTTGTGGTTCATGAAAAGGCATAATTATATAGAGGCTGTGAAGTATTTTACTGAAATATTGAAGCAACGGCCTTCGTCACTGCTGCTGTCTAAAAGGGCTGAATGCTATCTTGCCATGAAGAAGCTTAATGATGCTGGCGATGATATAAGAAAGGCAATAGAGCTTTCGCCAGATGACGGATACTTGTATGTGCTTAGAGCTAAGCTGAATAAGTTGCGCTATAATGCCGAAGATGTGGAGCGTGATATACGGCTTGCAGAGCAATGTGGAATAAGCAGGGAATTGGCTGAACAAATTTTGAATAGCGAAAAATGATACAAGCATTTGTAGAATAAATAAAATAATTGTAAATTTGTTGTATGATTTCGGTTCTTGACCATATAGAATACCTGATGACTGAGCACGATTGCGTGATTGTGCCTGGTCTTGGTGCGTTTATATCGCAGTATTCGGTTGAAAGGAACAGAAAGACAAATGCCATTTGCTCGATAAAACGAAACATCGCATTCAATGGCTCGGTAGACTATAACGACGGATTGCTTATTAATTCTATCGTTCGTCGTGAAAGTGTGGGTTTTGAACGAGCTAGATGCGAGGTGAATGACTATGTGAGGGCTTTGTATGGTCAGTTGAAGTATGAAGGTGAAGTGCCTGTGGGCCGACTTGGGTATTTCAGCAGTTCTGAAGAGGGGGCATTGGAATTCTTTCCGTTCATGTCAAAGAAGGCGAATGACAATTTCTTTGGATTGTTGCCTATCGAAATGAAACCGCTTTCGGAAATGGCTATTGAACCTGAACAGAAACAAACAAACCGAAAGGATAATGTGATTAGGATTGCTCGTAGGTTTGTTCAAGCAGCAGCTTCGGTGATATTGTTGATAGGAATGGCTTTAGTGCTGTCTACGCCGATGGTTGATCGTGCTGATTCTGAACAGAATTTTGCCGACTTCAATGCTTTCTCTATAAAGAATGCGAGTGAAGTATCTCAGATGGGAGAACTGTTCATTGCTATGCCTGCTATGCAAAAAGAAGCTGATGAGAAGCCAGAAGCTGAGGTGGTTGCTGAATTGAACGCCGGGAAATATGCTTTGGTTGTAGCTTCTCTGGTTAGTGAAAAGCAAGTTGAGAAATTTGTTAAGGAAAGCGGGCTACGCTGTTATGATGTTGTGAAATCCAAGTCAAAATACCGTGTGTTTATCGCTCGTGGTTCTTATGAAGAAATGAATAATCTGAAGAATAGCGAGTATTCCGATAGTGATGCATGGGTTTGCCGATTGTAGTCCAGTAAGATATTAGTATAAAGATATAGGTGCATGAATCGTGCACCTTTTTTTGTCATTACTGGAATCGTACACTTTATTGCTGAATGAGATGGAAATAAAAAAACGGGACTCACGAAGGACAGCCTTGATTTAATTTTAACTGATTGATTTTCAGTGGTGTTTTTTACGAAAATTGCAAAATCCTACATACAAGACTACATGGAGGTCGTAATTAAGTCCAAAAACTACGAGCACAAAGGTAAATAAAACCTTTGAAAGTAATGCACTGAAATCAAGCATCTTCCAAAGATGTATTATGAATAAACTAAGGTGGCGTATGAAGGAACTACACGGTTTCCTACATACGCCACTGATTTTTCTTTATGAGATTTCAATGATAAAAATACTTATACAGCTTACTGCTTTTTAACCTTTTTGCAGTAATCCACATAAACACCTCTTTCTCAGAATATCTATATGGTACAAATCCTACACTTCTGTCAAAACGAATTGCGGCTCGATTAGATAGGTTACAATATGTTCTAACCTTTATACCCGATTCTAACAAGTGTTGTAGCATAAGTATATATCCACGATAATACATCAATGGACTTTCCCAACCGCCACCATGAATGGATACTTTCTCCCAATATCCCTCTTCATTGAATAGATAAACAAATGCAATCGGCAGATTTGTTGCTCGATTTTTTAGCACCCAACATTGAACACTATTCACATATCGACCGACAAACTCAGCCCATTCCACATCTGATTTTATATCTCCAGCTATTTGATTCCATTGTTCAACTGAGAACCTATCACAAAGATGAATATCCTTGTGATAAGGTTCCCAGATAACAAAAGAATCTTCTATGACATCCTGCATTTTAAGGCAATGATGGAATCTTAGCTCTCAATTCTGCTATTTTAGCCTTCTTATCGGCTATTCTATTCCTGATGATTGAAGCTCCGTACTCTGCATTAGGGCCTTTAAATGTTGCTTTGTGATGTGCTAATGAAGCCTTTTCTCGAGCAATTTCTCCTTGCAACTTTGCAATTTTCTCTCGTGCTTCTGCTTTTGTTGTTGGTGTTGACATTCCCATAATTGTAAAAGTTTTAAATTATTTGCCTACTCTATTTTCGGTTTTCGGCATCTCCTTTATTTGTTAGAATTAAAATTGATACATTAGTATTCATCGTAATAATCTACCATATCTTCGCACATATCGATATCTTCAACATTATCCATCATGTCATCAATATCATCGGCGCAATCTATACTGAGAGTATCATATCTTTCACCATTGCTTAAGTCGAAGATTGATTCAGCATCGTTTGATTTAACCGACTTAGATGTGTTGTTATCTCTAACTATTTTTGTGAGTATTCTCCTAAACATTATATTCGTTTTTTAGAATTTTGAACTCAATTAACTATTGCTTTTTGTAAAGGAATGGTGATGACATCCCTTGTTTTCGGTAATATTCTGGAATCAGCTTGCCTCGGAAACGATTTGCAATCTCTCGATTTGCTGGCTTGCCTTTAAATTCTATGCGGCCATCAAATTCGGTACTCTTGTACCATTCATCGACCTCATACACCTCTTTGACAATACCACCAATCACTGAAAGAACAATTTTCACTTTACTTGCCCTTTCAAGGTTGGCACGCCACGCTCGACGGGTGGCATCATACAGACTACCTTGTGCGATTTGCACGGCATTATTTGAAGTCTTGATTATGATATAATCTACATCGTCTGGCTCTTCGTATATAGGGCGTTCAAAAGAATTTTGTAAGTCTTCAGCAGTTATCACTCCACGATCACTGCCATATCCACTAACAAGGTTGGTTAGACCAGAGTAGCAATCAATCAACGCAGATTCTACCTCCATCGCTTGCTCCTTAGTCAATCCATAACGATGTATCACGCAAATTACTTCTTTACCTGATAATCTAATTTCTCGAATCTGTTGTAGTTTTGTTGTTAGCCCATCTTCGTCATCTTCAAAATGATTCAACTCAGCTTTTGCGTGCTGAAATACTCGATTGCCAACCCCTCTACCAACATAAAAGGTTTGAAAATCACGAGGATCAATAAGACGATACACATAGTTATCTATCTTACTAATTACATCCGTTGAGAACATAAATCGCACTCTTTAAGCGCACCCCAAACTCCTAATATGATGCGGTAATTATAAAAAGAAAGTGTGGAGTTGAATCCCGTTTATCTGTTGAAGGTTGTGGAAAGACCTGACCAAAATAAACGCTACAATGCCCCACACTTGGATAGTATGAGGTAGGTATGCAGAATGCATGCAGCCACATAGCTATACAAGAAATGAGTGCTGTTCGTTTATCCTTTGGTCTAGAAAACTTCCACATTTTCAACAAGGATAGAAGCGAAAACACTTTCTATATGTCTACTATTTATCCAATAGCAACACAAAATTAAAAAATATTTTACGAACAAACAACACTCTTGCGGGACATTGCTCGTAAATAATACAAAAAACTCTCGCAAGAAAAGCGAAAGGCATAATAATGGGCGGGTATTTAGTTAGGCTTAATTTAGACTACATAGAAGGCTACACGCAAAAGGGTAAAATCAACGCTTAAACCATTTTTGCACAAAAAGTCGTTTCACAACGCAACAACCTAATGCAATGTATATCAACAAAATAGGCGGTGAAATAAAATTCACCGCCGATAAAGGGTAGTCCTTGTGGAGTCCCGTCATAATTATGTGTTACTGAATATTATTCAGCTACAACTTCGAATGAAATTTCTACAGAAACTTCCTTGTGAAGCTTGATAGTAGCAGTGTAAGTACCAACTTCCTTAACAGCTTCCTTAATGTAGATGATCTTGCGATCTACTTCGTGTCCAAGAGCAGCAAGAGCTTCAGCGATCTGAATGTTGTTAACAGAACCGTAGATAGCACCAGTTGCGCTAACCTTAGCAGCGATAGTAAGTGATACGCCTTCTAGAGAAGCAGCCTTAGCTTCAGCGTCAGCCTTGATCTTAGCAAGCTTGTGTGCGCGTTGCTTAAGAGTTTCTTCTAGTTGCTTAAGAGCAGATGGAGATGCGATAACAGCCTTACCTTGTGGGATAAGGTAGTTGCGGCCATAACCACTCTTTACTTCTACTACATCGTCCTTGTATCCAAGGTTTGAGATATCTTCTTTCAATATAATTTTCATAGTTCAAATCCTCCTTTTAAATTATTTCATCAAATCGGTTACATAAGGAAGAAGGGCTAGGTGACGAGCACGCTTTACAGCTTGAGCCACTCTTCTTTGGAACTTAAGTGAAGTACCTGTAATGCGACGAGGAAGGATTTTACCTTGTTCGTTCAAGAATTTCTTCAAGAATTCAGGATCCTTGTAGTCGATATACTTGATTCCGCTTCTTTTGAAACGGCAATATTTCTTTTTCTTGATGTCCACTGAAAGTGGAGTAAGATATCTGATTTCTGATTGTGCTTGTGCCATATTACTTTTCCTCCTTTACTTCTTCGTTAGCGTTAGTAGTTTTTGCACCCTTTAGGCTTCTTCTCTTAGCTGCATATTCTGCTGCATACTTGTCTAGGAAGAATGTCAAGAAACGGATTACTCTTTCGTCACGACGGAAAGCAATTTCTAGCTTCTTGATTAGTGATGGCTCAGCATCAAACTCGATTAGATTGTAAAATCCGGTAGTCTTCTTTTGGATTGGGTAAGCAAGCTTGCGAAGTCCCCAATTTTCAACATTCACGATTTGAGCACCATTGTTGGTAAGGAATGTTGTGAATTTTTCTACCGCTTCCTTCATCTGAACATCAGACAAAACGGGAGTTAAAATGAAAACGGTTTCGTAATGATTCATAACTTTTTGATTATTAATTAATTACATAAATTGCCCATTTTGAGCACTGCAAAGTTAGTGATTATTTTTCTAATATACAACACTTTAGCTGTTTGCGGTGAAGTTTTTTCATTGGATTTACAGTACTTTTATACCTTATATTCATGTTTCTGTGATGAATCAGTTTGTGATTTACGATAATTTAACACTTTTATATTATTCACAATATCAATTAAATACGCTCTGTTAGATATGTGCTGTCATGGACTTTATCAGCAATGCTTTCTCAAAATTAGTTAGTAAATTTACTAAGAAAAATGGTATTTGTCAGATGCAAAGCAAGTAGTTAAGATAAATTTCGAGCAATATAGTTCTATTGTCTAAACTGGATTAATGCTCGGATTCATTCCGAGCATTTTTCGTGTGAAAATATCAAGACATAAGAAATTTGTTCTTTTGTACTTCTGTCTGAAGAAAGGTCTGAAAGACCAGTGCCGATAGACAGATTCCTTGTTATTTCTCATTCATGCGTTTTTTGTGGTTGAAATAAAAACTATTTACTTATATTTGTTTTAAATATAAAACACGATATGAAAAGGTTAGTAATATACATTGTCATTTATATAATAAGTGTGTGGGCTGTTGATGCTCGTGTGTGGGATAGGGATATTCTTGCGCGTGGGTATGAGAAGACGGTCATTGCTATGCCCGATGATTATTCTGGTAGGGTGGATGCTACTTTGGTAAAGAGCATTCTCAACGATTCTACCGATAAGGCTATTCTGTATATTCATGGTTATAATGACTATTTCTTTCAAGCGGAGATGGGGGAACGGTTCAATTCTCAAGGCTATAATTTCTATGCTGTGGATTTGAGAAAATACGGCAGGTCATTGTTGCCGCATCAGCGCAGATTTGAGGTGCGGGACTTGAAGGAATATTTTGCCGATATTGATTCAGCATTAAGTGTAATGAAAGAAGACGGAAATAAAGAGGTGATTCTGGTGGGGCATTCAACGGGTGGTCTTGTTTCGGCATATTATGTTGAGAAACGCAGTCCCGAAATGGTAAAGGCAATGATTCTCAACAGTCCCTTTATGGATATGAATCTTAGTGATGCATTGGAGAAATATGCGTTGCCTGTTGTTACTGGTATTGCGAAATTTTTTCCGAATATTTCAATTCCGCAGGGAAGCAATGATGCTTATGCTCAAAGTTTGCTTCGCAAGTATCAAGGCGAATGGGATTATAATACCGACTGGAAAATGCCGCTGTCGCCCGATGTGACTAGCGGGTGGCTTCGAGCGATTACTCAAGCGCAGAAGGAACTGCAGGGAGGCGGTAGTATAGCTGTACCTGTGTTGCTGATGCGTTCTGATAAGTCGGTCTACGGTAATGAATGGAGTCCTGAATTCAATAGGGGAGATGCTGTGCTCGATGTGGAGGAAATCTCCCGATATGGCCGCATGCTTGGAACAAGAATACAAGAAGTGGTAATAAAAGAAGGCTTGCACGATCTGTTATTGTCGAGCAAGCCTGTAAGAGATGCCACTTATGACTATATGTTTCGGTGGCTGAAGAGTAATGTCAAGTGATATCGCTATTCTGTAATTTTAGTCTGTTCAATCTGTTTCTTTGCCAATTCTAGCTTTTGCTGCAAGAACATTCGTTTTTGGATAGCAGCTTTCCCTTGAGTTTTGTTGGTTGCATGCCGGTAGGTTTCGGCAATTGCTTTTACATGCTTTTTGTTAAGCTGCATGGAATATGCCTTGTTGCCTTGGAATGTTACTTTTATAGCAGAGCCCTCATTGGCTGCCGTAAAATAGCCTAAAGTATCGCACTGGCTGTTGCTGAAAGTCACGATTTCATAGCTAGTACCTCCGCTTTTGTAACGATAGTTCTGCGCTTCGTCATAAGGAACGGTTGCCGATGTGACCGAAGCTCCGTTTTCATTAGCCAGTTTTATGCTAGTGTGCTTTACATCATGTCCTGTGAGATAGGATACTATGTAGAACATGTCGCTTTCGTCAATTCTTGGCTCGATTGCCACGCGGTTGGTCTTCTCGGTTTCTCCTGCAATAGAATTGTGGATATAGAAGCCTTCAACCATATCGGGGTGCTTAATGTATTTGAAATTGCCTGATAGTTTCTTGAACTCGGTTTCGAGCGCAGAAATAAGGCTGTCGTTCTGCGCCATTTCGGCTAGAATCTGTCCTTCCTGGTTGAGTGTGCGCAAGTGAAGGCCTTTCTTAAGCAGGTCTATATCGCCGGTGTAGTTCTTCTTTAATGAGTCAAGCAGCACGATGGATTCATTATACTGCTTGCTGTCATATAATGATTGAGCCTGGCTGTATAAAGCCTGTGCCGCTTCTTTTTCACCGCTTCCGCATGAGCATAGCATGCCTGCAAGTGACAGAGCCGCGCAGCCGCGAAATAAATTTTTAGTTATTGCTTCGTTGTACATCTTTTACTCCTTTTATATTTCTGATTTTCTTTATCAAGTTGTTTAATGTGGCTTTGTCGCCCACGCCGATAACCATGTATCCCTGGAACAGCCCGTCGTTTGAATCGATTGATATGTTGCGCAGGGTAGTATCCTTTTCCTTTGTGATTACCGATGTTATGTTAGTGACAATGCCTATGTCGTCATTGCCTAGAATCCTTAGTGTCACAGCAAATTGAGAACCTATTTTCCCCGACCAAGTGGCTTTGATTTCACGGTTAGGGTCTTTTGCAAGAAGGTGCTTTATGTTGGTGCAGCTGGAACGGTGTATTTTTATTGCTCCGCTGCTTGAAATGTAACCGGTCACATCGTCGCCAAAGATAGGATTGCAGCATTTGCATAACGAGTAGTTAATGCCCTTCATGTTTTCGCCTATAACGAGAATGTCGTTCGGGCGATAATCCTCGCGGTCGCTTGTGGGCTGAAGCACGAAGTTGGCAGCCGTTTCATGAGTTGCTGTCTCATTGTCCTTGCTGTCGATTTCAATGTAGGTATCAATAACATCGTTTACATTCATCGTCTCGTTTGCTATTGCCGTATGGAAGTCGGTAACAGTCTTGTATCCCAGTTTGCGTATCGTGCGCATCAGCAAGGCTTCCTCGACATCTATTTTTCTGTTTTTAAAGCGGCGTTGCAGCAGTTCCTTTCCCAAATCGGCTACCTTGGCGTGCATTTCGTTCACAGCCTGCTTTATCTTATTGCGTGCCTTTGAAGTAACAACGAAACTTAGCCAGTCCAACTTAGGTGTCTGTGTGGTAGAAGTGAGAATTTCAATCGTGTCACCGCTTTGTAGACGGTAGGTGATTTTCTGGTTCTTTCCGTTTACTTTGCCGCCAGTGCATGAGCAGCCTAGCTTAGAGTGTATATGGAAGGCGAAGTCGAGAAGCGTAGCTCCTTGTGGCAGCTTGTACAAGTCACCTTTTGGAGTGAAAACGAAAACCTCTTTGTCGTAGATATCCATTTTCACTTCTTTGATAAGCTCTTTGTTCCCGTCTTTTCCTGCTTCAAGCAAGTCGCGAATGTTGTTCATCCAGGTGTCAAGATTGGATTCGCTCTTGATACCCTTGTATTTCCAGTGCGCCGCAAGTCCCTTTTCGGCTATTTCGTCCATTCTCCGGCTTCGTATCTGAACTTCTACCCATTGGTTTTCGGGACCGTATACTGTAATGTGCAATGATTCGTATCCGTTAGACTTAGGTATAGTAAGCCAGTCTTTCAATCGGGCAGGATTAGCCTTGTATAGGTCGGTTACGATAGAGTAGGCAACCCAGCATTCGGTTTTTTCCTTTTCTTCGGCAGTGTCTATTATGATGCGAATGGCAAACAAGTCGTAGATGTCGTCTACATCGGCATTCTGTTTTACCATCTTGTTGTAGATGGAGTTGATAGACTTTGTTCGTCCTTTAATCTCAAAATTCAGCCCGGCTTTTAAAAGAGCCTCCTTTACTGGTGCTATAAAGTTGGCAATGTACTCGTCGCGTTTCACCTTGCTGCGGTTGAGCTTGTTGGCTATCTCGGTGAAGGTGTCGCGCTTGGTGTACTTTAGAGAAAGATCTTCAAGTTCCGATTTGATTTTGTACAATCCAAGGCGATGGGCTAGAGGAGCATATAGGAACTTAGCTTCATTAGCAATGTCCTTCACGAATTTTGTGTCGGGGTGATGATTGATCATGCGCATAAGGCTCAATCGGTCAATCGTCATGATAATAATCACTCTGATGTCCTCGGCAAAAGTGAGCAGCAGTTTGTGGTAGTTCTCGCTTTCTACAGCCGAACGCTTCTTGTACAGGCTTGATACTTGCAGCAGACCTTTCACGAGCTTGGCAATATCACTGCCAAACTCTTTGAGAATGTAGCTTTCGGGCAGATAGTCATTCTTGCAAAGATTGTATAGCATAATGGCTATAATCATGTTGCGGTCGGCCCCGAAGCTTTCTACTAGCGTGTTTGCTGTGATGAGGTGTCTTATTGATGGATTTATACCATACTTGTCCCTGCCGAAATGATTGTCGGCAACACCTTTTCTGATTATTCGGTGCACACGATTTATGTCGTGACGGCTTACGATGTCCTTAACCGAGTTTAGCAGGGTCTTGTATTGTAATTTGACAAGGATTTTTTCCTCGTCGGTGAAATATTGTGTCTCCATAATGAGTCCTCCTTGAGAATTTCTATTCAAAGGTAATATAAGGTGCAGATAAAAGCAAATTGTAATTATAAAAATTTGTTTTAATAGCTATTTTGAGTTAACTTTGAAAAAAATAAATTACTCACAACTAATAGATGATAAACATGCTTAATTCAGAAGATTTAAAACAGCTACAAGAGAAAGGTATAACCGAAGAAATCTTTAATGAACAACTGGAAACATTCAAGACTGGTTTTCCTTATTTGAAAATAGAAGCCAGTGCAGCTGTGGGCAACGGCATAACAAAATTTGACGAGGCACAAGTTGATGAATGCATTGCCGAATGGGACAGTTTTCTTGCAGGCGGTGGCGTGGTTGAAAAGTTTGTTCCTGCATCGGGAGCTGCTAGCCGTATGTTCAAAGATATGTTTTCATTCATGAATGGTGCTAATGATGTACCTGTATCCGACTTTGAAAAGAAATATTTCAATGAAATAGAAAAATTTGCATTCTATGATGCTCTTAACGCTGTATGCGTTAAGAATCATGGCAAGGATATCCCTGCATTGAAGGCCGAAGGGAAATACAAGGAAATTGTTCAATGCATGCTTAATGGCGATGGTTTGAACTATGGATTCTTGCCAAAGGCTTTGTTGCAGTTCCATAAGGTTGGGGCAGAAGTGCACACTCCGCTAGAAGAACATCTTGAAGAAGGTGCGCAATATGCTACCGATAAAGACAAGAAGGTGAATATCCATTTCACAGTGTCGCCTGAGCATAAGCCAGAATTCGTGAAGCTAATTAATGCAAAAGTTCCTGGATTTGCCGAAAAGTGGGGCGTGAAGTATAATGTGTCAATGAGCGAGCAGAAGTCTTCTACCGATACAGTTGCGGTAGATATGGAAAACAACCCTTATCGCGAAGACGGCAAGTTGCTTTTCCGTCCTGCAGGTCATGGAGCGTTGCTTGAAAATCTTAATGATATCGATGCCGATGTGGTATTTGTGAAGAATATTGACAATGTCGTGCCAAGCAGCCTACGCGCTGAAACAATAAAGTACAAGAAGGTGATTGGCGGTTGCCTTGTGAAAGTACAGCGTCAGATTAAGAACTATCTTGAGTTGCTTGAAAATGGCAAGTATACAATGGACGATGTGCGTGAAATGATTCAGTTCCTTCACAATACATTGAATGTGCGTAATAGCGAAACTAAGAATCTTGAAGATTGCGAACTAGTTCTGTATATCAAGAACAAGCTTAATCGTCCTATTCGCGTGTGCGGTATGGTGAAGAATGACGGTGAACCTGGAGGCGGTCCTTATATTGCTTACAATCAAGATGGCTCTCGTTCTCCTCAAATCCTTGAATCGGCTCAGTTTGATATGTCAAAGCCAGAATCGGCTGAACTGATTAAGAGTGGTACGCACTTCAATCCTGTGGATTTGGTTTGTTATATCAAGGATTATAAAGGCAACAAGTTCAACCTTAAGGAGTATGTGGATAAGCAAACTGGTTTGATTTCGGAAAAATCGAAGTCGGGAACAACCATTAAGGCACTAGAACTTCCAGGTCTATGGAATGGCTCAATGAGTGACTGGAACACAATCTTCGTTGATGTGCCCCTTGCAACATTCAATCCGGTTAAGACTGTAAACGATTTGTTGCGTGTACAGCACCAAGGTTGAGATATATTAGTGATATATTAAGCGTAGCTCCTCTTCTTAGAGGAGCTGCATTGTTAAGAATACCTTATTTGAAACAAAACATGCGTTGGCGTGTTTTCTTGATAAATAATTTATAGTAATATGAGAAAGTTTTTTTTAGGACTATCATTTGTACTGGTGTCATTGCTAGTGTCATGCGCTAACGCTAAGACACCAACTGAGGTGAAAAATATTACGCAAGCACAGTTTAAGACATTGGTAGGAGATTATAGCCGAGGTTTGAACAGTCTTAAACAAGTAAATAAGAAACCTGTCGTAGTGGATATTTACGCAACATGGTGTGGCCCATGCAAACGCCTGTCGCCAATCCTTAATGAATTGGCAACCGAATATAATGGTAAAGTTGATTTTTATAAGATTGATCTTGATAAGAATCGTGAACTGGGTAACGCATTCGGTGTTCAGTCAATACCCATGGTAATTTTCATTCCTGTGAATGGTCAGCCACAAACGGTAATGGGCTTATATCCAAAAGCCGAATTAAAGGAAGTGATTGACTATATGTTCTTCCCGAAGAAGTAATCTAGGGCTGCAGATATTTTAAAGTTAAAGGTTGCGAATATTCGCACCCTTTTTTGCTTATTAAGAAAGATGATTTCCCTTGCGTGCCGTTTTAGACAGAAAACACTATACGCACACGAGCCTTGATGTCTGAATTTCAGACAAAGTTCTAGTGTCTATATTATAGATTGAGTAATAAGGCGTGAATTTGAAGGAAAAAAGACACTTTGCAGTGATTGCAAAGTGTCTTTTTATGTTGTGAGAATATTATTATTCTTCAACTGCAGCCTGCGCAGCAGCTAGGCGAGCGATAGGCACGCGGAATGGAGAACATGATACATAGTTCATTCCAAGCTTAGCACAGAACTTAACTGAAGATGGTTCACCACCATGTTCGCCACAGATACCAACCTTCAATTCTGGTTTAGTTGAGCGACCCTTTTCAGTACCCATCTTAACAAGTTGGCCTACACCTTCTTGATCTAGTACTTCGAATGGATCGGTCTTGATAAGACCCTTTTCCTTATAAACCTTCAAGAACTTAGGAGCATCGTCACGAGAGTAACCGAATGTCATCTGAGTCAAGTCGTTAGTACCGAATGAGAAGAAGTCGGCTACAGTTGCGATTTGGTCAGCAGTAAGAGCAGCGCGAGGTACTTCAATCATAGTACCAATCTTGTAAGCTACAGAGTCACCGCGTTCAGCGAATACCTTTTGAGCAGTTTCGTTGATGATAGCAGCTTGCATTTGAAGTTCCTTAAGAACACCTACAAGAGGAATCATGATTTCTGGGTGAACATCGATACCCTTAGCCTTCACATTAAGAGCAGCTTCAAGGATAGCGCGAGCTTGCATTTCAGTGATTTCTGGGTAGGTGTTACCTAGACGACAACCACGGTGGCCAAGCATTGGGTTGAATTCTTCAAGAGAATCAACGATAGACTTAACTTCTTCAAGAGTCATACCCATTTCTTCAGCAAGTTCCTTTTGAGTAGCTGTTTGATGAGGAACGAATTCGTGCAAAGGTGGGTCAAGAAGACGGATAGTAACTCCTAGTCCGTCCATAGCTTCGAAGATACCTTCAAAGTCACCGCGTTGCATAGGAAGCAATTTAGCAAGAGCTTCACGGCGGCCTTCTTCGTCACGAGCGATAATCATTTCGCGCATAGCCTTGATGCGGTCGCCTTCGAAGAACATGTGTTCTGTACGGCATAGACCAATACCCTTAGCACCAAACTTACGAGCTACAAGAGCGTCGCGTGGAGAGTCGGCATTAGTGCGAACATCTACCTTTGTATATTTTTCTGCAAGGTTCATGATAGCAGCGAAGTCTCCGTCCAGTTCAGCATCTACTGTAGGAACTTGTCCTTCGTATACATCACCTGTACTACCATTCAATGAAATCCAGTCACCTTCTTGGTAAACTTTGCCACCCATTTCTACAGTCTTTTCCTTGTAGTCTACCTTGATTTCACCAGCACCCGATACACAGCACTTACCGATACCGCGAGCAACAACAGCAGCGTGAGATGTCATACCACCGCGAGCTGTCAAGATACCTTGTGCTACAGTCATACCGCGAAGGTCTTCTGGAGATGTTTCAAGACGAACCATGATAACTTTCTTCTTGCGTTCTGCCCAAGCTTCAGCATCATCGGCAAAGAATACGATTTGACCGGTAGCAGCACCTGGAGAAGCAGGAAGACCCTTAGCTACAGTCTTAGCCTTAGCTAGAGCTGATTTGTCAAATACAGGGTGAAGAAGTTCGTCAAGCTTTTGTGGTTCCATGCGCTTAAGAACTGTCTTTTCGTCGATGATACCTTCGCGAAGAAGATCCATAGCGATCTTAACCATAGCAGCACCTGTGCGCTTACCGTTACGAGTTTGTAGCAACCATAGCTTGCCGTCTTGGATAGTGAACTCAAGGTCTTGCATATCCTTGTAGTGGTCTTCAAGCTTTTGTTGAGTTTCGATAAGGCTCTTAGCGCATTCTGGCATAGATTCTTCAAGAGAAGGATATTTAGAAGCGCGTTCTTCTTCTGAAATTCCTTGAAGCTTAGCCCAGCGGCGTGAACCTTCGATAGTGATTTGTTGTGGAGTGCGAACACCGGCAACAACATCTTCACCTTGTGCGTTGATTAGGTACTCACCGTTGAAGATGTCTTCACCAGTAGCAGCATCACGAGTAAATGCCACACCAGTAGCTGAAGTTTCGCCCATGTTACCGTAAACCATTGCTTGTACATTCACAGCAGTTCCCCATTCTTCTGGGATTTGGTTCATGCGACGGTAAAGGATAGCGCGTTCGTTCATCCAGCTGTCGAATACAGCGCAGATAGCACCCCAAAGTTGTTCCCAAGCACTTTCTGGGAAAACATTGCCAGTTGACTTCAATACGGCTTCCTTGAATAGCTTAACAAGTTTCTTCAAGTCTTCTACATCAAGTTCGGTATCAAGTTTAACGCCTTTTTCTTCCTTTACGCCTTCCATTACTTCTTCAAATGGGTCGATGTCAGTCTTGTTCTTTGGTTTCATGCCTAGAACGACATCACCATACATTTGAACGAAACGGCGGTAGCTGTCCCATGCGAAGCGTGGGTTGCCCGATTTCTTAGCAAGAGCTTCAACAACTTGGTCATTCATACCAAGGTTAAGCACTGTATCCATCATACCTGGCATTGAAACACGAGCACCAGAACGAACAGAAACCAATAGTGGATTTTCTGCATCGTTGAATTTGTTACCGGTAAGGTCTTCAATGTGCTTGATAGAGTTCTTTACATCTTCTTCTATCAATTTAACAACAGCATCTTTTCCCTGTTGAGTATAAAGGGTACAAACTTCTGTTGTGATTGTAAAACCAGGAGGTACAGGAACTCCAATCAAGTTCATTTCTGCTAGGTTGGCACCTTTACCACCAAGCAAGTTTTTCATATCGGCACGGCCTTCTGCGCTTCCGTTACCGAAAGTATAAACATTCTTCATGAATTAATTATATGAATTACAATAAGTTAATAAATAATCATTGTTAGTTTATTAGCATTGCTACATTACATGTCGCAAATGCTATTTGCAAATATAGCAAAAGATTTCCAATAATAAAAGAAATATGAATTAGAATATATAATGAATATTGAGGGGTGATTTTTACATGCTATGTAGGTGTTATTACCATTATCTATAATTATATCGGATTTTTTCAGTAAATTTGCATCAAATTATTATAGTAATGGGTAGAAAAAGAAGAGAACTTCCGTTATTGGAAGATGTTGAAATAACTGGTGTTGCAGCCGAAGGCAAAAGCATTGCGCGAGTGAATGACATGGTTGTGTTCATTCCTTATGGCGCACCGGGTGACATTGCTGATGTCAAGATTGACAAGAAAAAGCATAGCTATGCTGAAGGACATATAGTGAATCTTAAGAAACCTAGTGAGGTGAGATGTGAGCCTTTCTGTCAGCATTTCGGAGTGTGTGGCGGCTGTAAATGGCAACATTTGCCGTATGAAGAGCAGCTTAAGTACAAGCATCAGCAAGTGAAAGATGCAATGGAGCGCATTGCAAAAATACCTATTCCAGAAATTAAGCCTATCCTTGGATCGGCAAATACGCAGTTCTATCGCAATAAACTGGAATTTACATTTTCCAATAAGTGCTGGCTTACATTCGAGGAGATGAAGAGTGGTGTTGAGTTTCCCGACAGGAATGCACTAGGCTTTCATATCCCAGGAGCATTCGACAAGGTGCTTGACATAAAGAAATGCTGGCTGCAGAAAGATATATCTAACGATATAAGACTGTTTATAAGAAACTATGCATTGTCAAAGTCCTATACATTTTATGATATCAAGGCTCAGCAAGGGCTTATGCGCACCATCATGGTGAGAACGGCTAGTACTGGAGATATAATGCTTGTGGTTGTGTTTGGCGAAAATGACCAGGAAAAGATTGACGATGTAATGGGAGCTATCTCCGATAAGTTCCCTCAAATTACTTCACTACTGTATGTAGTAAACTTGAAGGTAAACGATACGATAGGCGACCAGGAGATTATTGCTTTCAGAGGAAACGATTACATTGAAGAAGAAATGGAAGGGCTGAAGTTCAGAGTGGGGGCTAAGTCTTTCTATCAAACAAATTCTGCTCAAGCATATGAATTGTATAAGGTCGCTCGTGGAATGGCTAAGCTTACAGGCGAGGAGCTTGTATATGACCTGTATACCGGCACTGGAACAATTGCAAATTTCGTGGCTCGACAAGCCCGTCAAGTTGTAGGTATTGAATATGTGGAAGATGCCATAAGCGATGCTAAGCTGAACTCTCGTGTTAATGGAATAGATAATACTTTATTCTATGCCGGCGATATGAAAGATGTGCTGACTCATGACTTCGTTGCGCAACATGGTGTGCCTGATGTGATGATCGTTGACCCGCCTAGAGCAGGCATGCATGAAGATGTGGTTAATGTGATTCTTGCTGCTGAGCCTAAGAGAATAGTGTATGTGAGCTGTAATCCGGCAACTCAAGCTCGGGATTTGGCTATGCTTGACACGAAATATAAAGTAACTGAAATTCAGCCTGTGGATATGTTCCCTCACACACACCATGTGGAAAATGTTGTGGGACTAGAACTTAAAGTATGACGGATTTATTCCGGAATCTTATCTACAAGGTTGGAATTGTAATATCTTGAATCATTTGTGACATTCTTCCCGATAAATGGAGGAATGTCATATTTGTATTCGCTAGAAGGGATTTCTATTTCTGCAAGAATTAGTCCGTCAAGCGCGCCTTTGAATTCATCTATTTCCCAGATGTTGCCGTTGTATTCAACTATATGACGGAATTTTTCAATTATAGGCTTTATGCATAAATCAAGTAGGTGCTTTGCATCGTCATAGGGTATAGAATATTCAAATTCCAGCCGTTTGTCACCATGATTTTTACCTTTAATGGTAATGAATGCATCGTTGTCGCTCACTCGTATTCTCACAGTGCGTTCTTTGTCTTTTGACAAATAGCCTTGAAATATGTGTTTGCTCTGCAGGGTGTATTGCTTGAAAGCTGTGTCAATAACGAGATACTTGTGTTCTATTTCGATAGCCATAATTGTCTTAGATTATGTTGTTTTCTTATAATAACCATTAAATTGGTAAAAAACGACACATTGATTAGGATAGTTTTTTATACTTTTGCAAAAATAATTGTTTAATAAGATATAAACAAGTAATATTTAGCAGTAGAATTAATGTTTAGACGCTTTTTATCGGTTACATTATACTGTATGCTATTATTATTTACTTCGGTAAATATATATTCGCAACACCCTACAGCCCCTACAATATTAAAAGGATTGGTGAGAGATTCAATTAGTCATGAGCCAATACCATTTGCTGCAATTTTCCTGAAAGGGTCGGATAAAGGTATGCTTGCTAATGAAAATGGAGAGTTCAATATGACAACTTCTACCAATTTCATTTGCTTGAGTGTGTCTACAATGGGATATCGGGAAAAGGAAGTATATGTAAATAAGGGGAAAACTAATGATTTGGTTATCGATTTGCCACCCACAGGAGTTGCATTGAAAGAAGTGGTTGTTAATTACAAAAAGGATAAGTATTCTAAAAAGAATAATCCTGCAGTGATTTTTATGGAGAAATTGCGTGCTAGGAGAAACAAGCATAATCCAAAGAATCATGACTACTATACTTATGACAAGCATACCAAAATATCCCTCGGTCTTAACGATTTCTCGGAACAAGAGAAAAAGAACTGGCTAACGAAGAAATTCTCATTCATATTTGATTATCTGGACACATCGGAGGTGTCAGGAAAGCCTATACTGAATGTTTCGGTTAAGGAAAAGATTTCCACTCAGTATTATCGCAGAAACCCTAACAGCGAGAAGGAACTGATAAGAGGCAGCAAGAGTTCTGGTATAGATGAGGCGTTTGACCAGGAAAGTATACAGCGTTTTCTTGAAGATGTTTTTAGGGAAGTAGATGTGTATGACAACGATATAACGATAATGCAGAATCGTTTTGTAAGCCCATTGTCAAATATAGGTGTAAACTTTTATAAGTACTATCTGACTGATACTATTCCAGTTGATGGCGTGAAGTGCATAGAGTTGAGTTTTGTTCCTTTCGCGCCGGAGTCATTCGGATTCACCGGGCGTATATATGTACCGCTCGAAGATACTACAATGTTCATTAAGCGAGTGAAATTGAATGTGCCTAAGTCCATTAACCTCAATTATGTAGAAAACATATATATGGTTCAGGACTTTGAAAAAGCATCTGACGGTACTCGGCTTAAGGTGAAAGATGACATGACAGTTGAGTTCAAGATTATGCCTGGAACACAAGGTCTGTATGCGCGTAGACTGACGAAATACAGAGGGCATAATTTTGATAAGCCCGAATATGAAGAGATCTTTTCAATGGAAGGAAATACATTCCTAAGCGAAAACGCATCTTTTATGCCCGATGAATTCTGGAAAGACAATAGGCAGATTCCGATAAAAGCAAGTGAAAATTCGGTGAGTAAGATGCTTGTTAAGCTAAGGGAAGTTCCTGTGTTTTATTGGGCAGAGAAGGTGATTGTAACGCTAGTGTCGGGCTATATACCTACTAGGGAGAAAGACAGCAAGTTTGATTTCGGACCGATGAATACTACCATAAGCGGCAATCCAGTTGAGGGTTTGCGCTTAAGAGTGGGAGGTATGACAACTGCTAATTTGAGCAAGAATCTGTTCTCGCGCGGATATGTTGCTTATGGATTTGGCGACAAGAAATTGAAGTATAAAGCTGAACTGGAATATTCGTTTAATGATAAAAAGTACCATTCGCGAGAATTCCCCATTCATTCTATCAAGGCATCACATAGCTATGATGTGGATCAGATAGGGCAGCACTACATGTTTACAAATGCCGATAATGTATTCTTGGCCCTAAAGAGGCAGAAGAATGATAAAATGACCTATCTGCGTTCAAGTAATTTGCAGTACACGCTAGAAACGCAATGTGGATTCTCTGTATCGGCAGGCTTTAAATACAATACTCAAGAAGCAACAAAAATGATGCCTTTTGAGGACGGATATGGAAATGTGTTCAAGAAGTATGATGAAGCATTGTTCAATGTGACATTGAGATATGCTCCTGGAGAGAAGTTCTATCAAACGAGGAGCAATCGTATCCCGATCAATCTTGATGCTCCTGTATTTGCATTGACTCAAGAGTATGCCCCAAAAGGATTTTTGGGCAGCATGAATACGATAAACAAGACTGAATTCAGTGTTCAGAAGCGATTCTGGTTCTCGGCTTTTGGATATACCGATATAATCCTTAAGGCAGGAAAGGTATGGAGCGAGGTGAATTATCCAGATTTGCTTATACCTAACGCAAACTTGTCTTATACAATTCAGCCTGAATCCTACGCTTTGATGAATGCATTTGAGTTTGCTAATGATCAGTATGTGTCGTGGGACATTACCTATTGGGCAAATGGAGCAATCTTCAATCGCATTCCGTTGATAAAGTATATGAAATTGCGGGAGGTATTCTCGTTCCGTGGTCTATATGGCCGATTGAGTAACAAGAATAATCCTGAATTCAATAATGATTTATTCCGTTTCCCATTAGAAACTCGATGCAAGCCTATGGAGAAAAAGCCTTATATGGAGATAGGCGTGGGGCTGGATAATATTTTTACAATACTTAGATTGGACTATGTGTGGCGTCTTACTTACAGGGATACGCCTGGTGCCGATAAAAGCGGTTTACGAGTTCAGCTGCACTTCACATTCTAATAAATGAAGAAGCGAATATCGTGAAAATATTCGCTTCTTCTTATGTGTGAAATCAGTCTAGAAAACGCTTTGTTATGCCTCCGTAGTTTTCAATACGCCTGTCTCGCAAAAATGGCCACCAGCGGCGTACCTGTTCCGAGCGTTCCATATCAATTTCTACAATAGCTTCTGTTTCTTTGTCGGAAGGGGCTTGGTATAACAATTCTCCTTGAGGACCTGCAATAAACGAAAATCCCCAGAATTGTATTCCGTTAGTTTGACCAGAAGGATCAACCTCGTGCCCAACACGATTTACTGAAATTACAGGTAATCCGTTAGCAACGGCGTGACCGCGTTGAACTGTTTGCCATGCAGCTTGCTGACGCGATTTTTCTGCATCAGTATCGGAACTCTCCCAACCGATAGCTGTAGGGTAGATGAGCATATCAGCACCCTTTAATGCCATGAGTCTTGCTGCTTCAGGATACCATTGGTCCCAGCACACGAGGACACCGAGTTTGCCTACAGATGTGTTGATAGGTTCAAACCCTAAATCGCCTGGAGTGAAGTAGAATTTTTCGTAATATGCAGGATCATCAGGAATGTGCATTTTGCGATACTTTCCCGCAACGCTGCCATCTTTTTCATATACTACGGCAGTGTTGTGATATAGGCCGGAAGCTCTCTTTTCAAACATTGAAGTCACCAATACAATACCGCACTCCTTTGCTATGTTTGAGTATGCTTTGCATTCTTCTCCATCTAATTTAATAGCGATGTCAAAGTTATCGGTGGACTCTACTTGGCAAAAGTATAAAGAATCGTGTAGTTCTTGGAGTACTACAAGTTCTGCACCTTGATTTGCAAGTGTGCGTATTTTATTAATCAAATTCTGTCGGTTTGATGATATGTCGGCAGTATTGCTTTGTTGGATTATACCGACTTTCAATAATTTGCTCATAAGATTTTGAATATGTTTTTAGGGAATTGCATTGTGATGCAATGCAACGATCCGTGTTGTTTAATTAACGCTCTGCAGTCAACTCCTACGATAGCATGGGCAGGGAATGCTTTCTTGATAATAGAGATTGCTTTCAAGTCATTGCTTGGCTGATTGTATGTTGGTACAATGACGGCACCGTTAACTATAAGATAGTTGGCATAGGTCGCAGGTAATCTTTCTCCGTCTTCATCATAGATAGTGTCAGGAAACGGAAGCTTGTATAGCTTGTATGGGATACCATCTGCATTGGTAAATGTAGATAGTTGCTTTTCCATTTTAGCCAACTCGTCATAGTGCTCATCGTCAGTGTTGTCGCAACCGGCATAAATAATGCTGTTATCAGGAGCAATGCGGGCAAGAGTGTCAATGTGGCTATCGGTATCGTCGCCTGCAAATGCACCATAATCCAACCACAAAACCTTTCTTACTCCTAGTGTATTGCAGAGGTATGTCTCAATCTCTTGCTTGCTCATGTGCGGATTTCTGGTAGGGGTGAGCAGACATTGCGATGTAACAAGTAGAGTGCCGTTGCCATCTGTTTCAATTGAGCCTCCTTCAAGAATGAAATTGCTGCAGTCATTTACTTTACATGAGAATAAACCAAGATTATTCATCTTATCGGTGACATCATTGTCAAGTGCCCATTGGAACTTGTTTCCCCAAGCGTTGAACTTGAAGTTGCACAATTCATTCATTCCGTTATTCTCTACGGCAATTGCTCCGAAATCTCTACACCATGTGTCGTTAGTGAGAATGTTTACAGGAAATGCTTTAAATGCTGCTGTTTTATCTAGGCATGATTCAACATGATCGGCTTGAGCGGTCAATATAATTAGATTTTCGTATTGCATAATGGCTCTAGCTACATTTCTGTAGCATTCTTCCACCTCATCAAGCATATATGCCCAATCGGTCTCCTTGTGAGGCCAGGCAATCATAACTGCCGATTGCGGCTCCCATTCTGCAATGAATCTTTTGTTTTCGCCCATATTTTCTTATAAAAATAATTGATATTCAAAATTAGTTGTTTCTTATGAGGTATCATAATTATTTGGTAAAAACTTTACGATACGGATAATAGAATCTTTTGCAGTTTTTGAAAAACAATTCTAAAAGAAGGTTGTTATTTAGTTAAATTTAAAACACTCTTGTTATGAAGAAAATTATTATTACACTTTTGGGAATACTTGGACTATTGTCCAGTTCCTGTAGCCCTTACACATTGGTTAATAGTTCAGTTTATAACAACTCAAACCTAAGTGCATATAAGACATTCCGTATTGTTGCTCCACCTGAAGGGTCTTTGCCTCCAGGAATGAATATGGTTACATATTATAATATTGCAGCAGCCATTAGAGAACAAATGGTAGAGAGAGGATATGTTGAGTCAGCCGATTCTCCATTACTGGTGAACATTGCATTAACAATCCAGAAGGAGATTGAAACAGCTCCTGCTCTGCCTCCTGGCTATTATGCATATAATGGTATGTATCCTTATTACATGTATCCTCGTAATTTGTATTGGCAAAGCTATTATGCAAATGCTAAAGTGATAACAGGAATATACCGTGAAGGAGTCCTCACAATGGAGCTAGTGGATATGGACAGGAAGATTGCGTTATACTCTTCATCGGTATCTACAATACTTCAACCAGGAGACAGCCAATTCAGGAACCTTACTGAAATAGCTCAAGCTGTAAAAGTGCTGTTCTCAGAGTTCCCTGTAAAATTATTGCCTCAATATTTGCCGAAGAAGCAGTGATGTAGGAAAAGCAGAAGCAACAGCACAACAGGCTGTTGCTTCTTTTCTTGTTTTATAGCAAACTGTATTTGTTCAGTTTTGCGAGGATTGAATTATATTCAAATTCGAGGTCGAGCAGTGTTTGTTGGGCTTCAAGAAAATATCGGAGCTCTAGCAAGTAGTTCAATAGTGAAATTTGTCCTCCAGATAATGCTTTCTCTAGCATCTCTATATTAGAGGAATCTGTTAGAACCGAATTGTATGAATAAATTTGACTTCTCAAGTATACAGCTTGTGCATAGTCGTTTTTTATCGCGCTGTTCATCTCTATCTCGGTATCTTGGCGACCGTATTCGGCACTGATTTGCTCGGATTTTGCCATGCTAACCTTATTCAGGTTGGAAAAGATAGGAAGAGACATGCCTACAGCGATACCATTGAATTTACTGCCTAATTCATTTGCAAATTTATATCCCACAGAAAATTTTGGGAGCCAGCCCATCTTAGCCATTGTAGTTTCCTTATTTGCGCTATTTGCAACTTCACGAGAATAGTTTAGAACAGGATCTAGTGATATGGCTTCTGACGCATAAATATCGTATGCTTTTAAGTCTTGAACTGGATAGTCGACAATATTTTCAACTCCTGCAATAGCTATGTCACCGTTAATAGCAGTAAGTTCTTCTATCAATACATTTCGTTCAGTAATGGATTTATCCAGTGCTTGCTTTACATTAAGAAGTTCGATTTTAAGCTTGTTTATATCTAGAATAGATATTTCACCATGCTTGAATCCTTTCTCGTATTCATTGTAAAGCTGACTGATATTGTTGTAAATATCGGTTTGCGCTTTGATTTTGCGGTTAGCATTTATAATGTTAAGGCACACAAGTTTTGCATTAAGCATGATGTCAAGCTTTTGTGACGAGAACTCATATTCGGCAGCTTTGATTTTTGATTTGTTTGCTTTTGCTCTTGTAATGTACATTCCCGGCCATTCAAAACCTTGCGTCACAGAGAAACCGTATTTGTTTCCCTCTACATTGTCTCCTTTTTGATATTCGAATCCAAATTCGGTATCACCCAGATTATTTGAAGACTTAATCTCGGAAGTTTTGCCTTTTATTTCAGCAATTCTAGCTTTAATATGTATGTTGTTGCTCTCAATACTGTCAAGAACCGATTCTACTGTTATTGCATTGGCGGTTAATGAAAATATTGAAGCAATGGCAAATGTTATTAATAATTTACTTTTCATAATGCTCATTTTGTTACTTCCTTTTTATTCGTTAGATAATAAATAATAGGAACGATGAATACATTCAGTACTGTAGATGTAATAAGTCCGCCTAAGATGACTATGGCCATTGGACTTTGAATCTCATTGCCTGGTTCCGAACTCTTTATAGCGATAGGTATCAGTGCCAGAGCCGATGTTAGCGCTGTCATTATAATAGGCAACAAGCGGTCTATACTGCCTTTTAGAATACGCTCATTCAAGCTAAATCCTTCTTCCTTAAGGTGATTATAGCGTGACATTAGTAGCATTCCGTTACGGGTGGTGATACCAAGTAATGATATGAAACCTATGATGGCTGGAATGTTGAGTTCGTTTGAACCCATTTTTAGTATCATCACACCGCCTATCATCGCCAAAGGCATGTTAATAAGTACGATAAGAGCCTGCTTAATGTCTCTAAACTCTTGGTATAGGAGCATTATGATTATTATTAATGCGATAGCCGACATTATAGCAAGAGTCTTTGATGCTTTAGCTTCATTCTCAAACTGTCCTCCGTATACTAAATAATAACCTTCGGGCAAAGTGATGTTTTCATTTATCTTGTCCTGTATATCGGTAACAGCTCCTCGAAGGTCTCTATCTGCTACATTACATGAAATAAGAATTCTGCGACTTACATTCTCACGACTTATTGTGTTAGGTCCGTCAGCTGATTTTATTTCTGCAACATAAGAGAATGGAATTTTACCTGAATTGCTATCGATCATCAAATTCTTGATTTTCTCCATAGAACCTCTGTCGCTGTCTTCTAGTCTAAGCGTTATGTCGTAAGGAAGTCCATCTTCGTACACTTGAGAAACAACGACACCAGCAAGCGTAATGTTTATAAATTCGGTAAATTGAGCTATTGTAATGCCGTATTTTGCTAGCAAGTCTCTCTTAGGACGAATTTGTAGTTGAGGTCTAGCTATTTGTTGTTCTATATTGGCATCAACAATACCTGGAACTGTTGAAATCAAATTCTTGATTTCGCTACCAGTTTTGTACAGTTTGTTTAGGTCTGGTCCAAATAATTTTATTGCAATCTGAGCTTTAGATCCAGAGAGCATAGCATCAATACGATGGGATATAGGTTGTCCTATTTCGATGTTTGCACCAGGTATTATTGCAAGCTTTTCGCGCAGTTCCTTCATGATTTCCCTTTTTGAACGGTTTGAGATTTCATAAGGGGCTTCAATTTCGGATACATTAACGCCGAAAGAATGTTCAGCTAATTCAGCGCGTCCAGTTTTTCTTGACACACATTTAACTTCGGGTATGCTCAAAATGATTTTCTCTGCTTCGCGTCCAATCTTGTCAGACTCTTCAAGCGATACGCCAGGCATAAGACTCACATTAATTGTGAAAGAGCCTTCGTTGAATGATGGCAAGAAACTTCGACCGAGAGTGAAGAATAAAGCAAGTGAAATTACAAATATACCACCTGTTACATATAGAATTGATTTCTTGTGCTTGAAACTGGCAGTCAGTGCATTTTGATATGCGGTTTTCAGCTTTGCTGTTAGATATGGATCTTTATCTTCTTTCTTGCTGTTTCCTTTGAGCAGATAACTGCACAAAACAGGAGTCACAGTCAATGCTACGATAGTAGATGCAACAAGAGATACAATGAATGAAATACCTAGAGGAATAAGCAATCTGCCTTCAAGACCTGTAAGAAAGAAAAGTGGCAAGAAACAAGCAATGATGATCAATGTTGAGTTCAAGATAGGCATGCGCACTTCGGCAGATGCATGGAACACTACATCCAGTTCAGATTTTCTCTCCTCTTTCGGAAGCAACTTATTTTCTCGAATTCTTTTATATACATTTTCAACATCTACAATAGCATCGTCAACCAAAGAACCAATTGCGATTGCTATACCTCCTAGGCTCATAGTGTTTATAGTGTATCCAAACACATGCAGCACGATTATTGTTACGATTACCGAAAGAGGTAGAGCAACGAGAGATATAAGTGTTGTACGCACATTCATCAAGAAGAAGAAAAGCACTATAACCACAAATAGGGCACCTTCAAGCAATGAACTCTGTATGTTTGATATTGAACTGTCAATGAAGTTGCTTTGGCGGAATGTGTCGGTAGATATAACAACATCTTTTGGCAATGATTTTTTCAGATCATCAAGACTAGCCAGAATGGTATTGGTCAGAGCTTTTGTATCAGTTTCGGGTTGCTTTGTGATAGTAAGCAATACAGCAGGTTGAGTGTTTCTTGATGCTAGTCCCAGTTTAGGTGATTTAGAACCAATAGTTACTTTAGCAACATCACCCACTAAAACGGTTCCATTCTCATTGCTTCTCACCACAGTATTGGCAATATCATTGAGATTTGTAGTGTTGATATCTCCCTTAATGATGTATTCATTACCGAATTCGTAAAGTACACCACCTCCGGCATTGTTGTTGATATTTTGAGTGGCAGCACTGATCTCGTCCATCGACACATCAAAATATTTCATCTTAGCAGGGTCGATAAGGATTTGGTATTCCTTTATATCTCCTCCAATTACATGTACTTCGGCTACTCCTCCTTCTGCAAGAATTCTAGGACGAATAGTTCTGTCGGCTATTGTTCTTAAATCCTGTTGGCTGGTCTTGTCGGAAGTCAATGAAACGATAAGCATTTCTCCTAATATAGAGGACTGTGGACCTAGTACAGGTGTTTTTACTCCATTAGGGAAATCGCTTTCAAGCGTAGACAACTTTTCCGATACAATCTGGCGTGCTTTGTAGATATCAGTTCCCCAGTCAAATTCGACCCAAACGATGGAAAAACCACTTGTGGAAGAAGAACGCACACGACGCACATTCGTAGCACCATTCAGTACTGTCTCAATAGGGAATGTAACCGATTTCTCAACTTCTTCGGGAGCATAACCATGAGCTTCGGTCATTACGGTCACAGTTGGTGCATTCAAGTCGGGGAATACATCAACTTCAGAATTGAAGGTAATTATAGTACCCCCAATCAATAGGAAACAAGTAATCAAAAGTACCAGAATCCTATTGTTCAACGAAAATTTAATAATTCTGTTTAGCATAGGTAGGTTTTGATTAAATGTTAGTGTTCGTGGCTATGTCCAGGAACTGATCCTGCTTGTGATGCAAGTTTGATAAGGATTGCTCCTTGTGTGACAATTTCGTCACCTTCGTTTACACCTGATAGAATTTCTATCGTTTCTCCATTGTTCATTCCAGTTTTGACTTCCTTTTTCATATAAGCCTCATGGTGAACCTTTTCATAAACGAAGAAGAATCCTTCTTCTTCGGTAACAGCACTCAATGGCAATGTTATGCAGTTGTTCTTAGTTGTACCAACCAAGTAAATTTCTGCATATGAGCCTGGGATAATAGATGCAGTATTTGTAAATTCAAAATTTATAGGAATGTATCCTGGCGATACTACACTAAGGTTTTTGTTTGATACGATTTTACCGTTAAGTTTTGACAGGTCATATACTTCCTCGGTATATGCAGGTTTGAAATTTGCGCTCTTGATACTATGTATCATTGAAGCATATCTGTTTGGTAGTTCTGCTCTAAGAATAAGCTTAGCATTTTTGGAAACTACAGCGATAGGGGCGCCAGTTTCTACAAATTCACCGTCTTTGGCAAGCATTTGTGTGATTGTTCCGGCTATATTGCTAGTTGCTGTACTTCCTGCACCACTTGTAGTTGCCATTGCGGCTTTTGCTTGATCATAGACTTGTTTTGCTTGATTGTATTCTCGCTCGGTGATTATTTTGTCTTTGTATAGAGGAGTGATCCTATCGAGTTCTCGTTTAGCTGCATCAAAGTTTATTCTAGCCACTTCATTAGCATCACCGCCTGCAATATTTTGTGAAGAAATAGAACCAATAGAGGTTCCTGCTGCAACTTGTTTGCCTTCAATTGCGTTGGCATTTAGCTTCAAGATACCACTAGACTTTGCGGCGATAACGGATTCATCGCTTTGAGCTGGAAGAATCTTTCCACTCACTTTTATAATATCGCAGAACGTGCCTTTAGTTACTTTTTCCGTTTTAATGCCGAAATGTTTAGCTTTTTGTTCGGAGAATGCTATCTCATCACTATTTTCAGCGTGGGAATCGTGGTTGTCATGATTGTGGATTGCATGATCGTGATTATGGGTATCATGGTTGTGTGAATCATGATTGTGCGTGCTATGATCATGAGCTGAAGCATGATTGTGATCTTTGCAGTCTGATCCATGAACATGTTTGTGAGTACTATGCTCATGATTATGTTCATGTGTTTCAACCTCATGATTATGTTCATTATTCTCTTTTGTGGCAGTACCACAAGCAGTAAGTGTTGCTATGGATATAGCAAACAATATATGTTTGAATTTCATTTTATTGTAATATTAGTAATTATATAAAGTGATTTCAGTCTAATTCATTAATAGACTGTATTTTAGTAAGATAATATTACAATAATGAGGGTGGAGCTCGTAGTCTCAGACTTGAAGAGATGTCGGTAGGGGATATATCAACATCAGTCTGTATAAAGAATTTTTGAGTAATGATGTCGCATGCATTTAATAGCAGGTCGGTAATGAGCATGCATACGATTATGATTTTTGAGAATTGCTTGTTCTCGGGTTTTACAATATTGATTTTTAACGAACAATTTTTCTCGTCTTGGTGATTCCTGTCGTGACATCCATGTGATGAGCAGTTGCTGCATTCTGTACTGTGATGAATGTGATTATGATTATGGATGTCTTGTTTGTGAGCAAATTGTTTTGTGCATGAGAAAACGACCATTCTCCCGTCATTGTCGTGATGATGGAATTGCGCTACAGAACAAGCGATTATCAGCATAGCGCAAATAAGGGATATTATGGCTTTAATCGTTCTCACAAAAGCAAATTTAAACATATTTTTTTGTGACTGAGAGAATTTATTGCAAATCTTACATTAAATTAACAATCACGGCTCATCATATTCGTCAAAATCAAAGTCCTCGTCGTCTATATCATCAAAGTCCATAAAAGTGAAGTCGGTAAACTTAGAAAGTTCACGCGCATCTTTCTTTGTGGGGCGGCCTAGTCCTTTCTGTCTGTTCACAAATCCACTTATTCTGGTCATTTCCAATAATTCGTATTGATCGGGTGTAGTGACATTCTTCAAATAATCTGGTACAAGTTTAGCTCCGACTCTGTTTTCAATGAGACCTAGTACTTGGAATGAATATGTGATAGGAGGCTTTCGCACAGCAATTACATCACCGATTTTCACTCCATGTGATGGCTTTACATTTATTCCGGAGATAGTTACTCGTCCTTTTTTGCATGCATCGGTTGCAATAGATCTTGTCTTGAAGATTCTTGTTGCCCATAGCCACTTGTCTATTCTAACTTCATTCTTGCCCATGGTTACTTGTTGCTGTAGTTATTCATGGCAAAAGTGAGTCCAGACAAGCAGAATGCCTTTATCGCATCAATAGCTATCTTAAGTCTTTCAGGCATGAGTTTCTCTTGCTCTTCTGTGAAGTTGCCTAGCACATAATCGATTTGTGCTCCTTTGGGAAAGTCATTGCCAAGTCCGAAGCGTATGCGTGCATAGTTCTGCGTGCCAATCATAGCCGCAATATTCTTCAACCCGTTATGACCACCGTCACTGCCTTTGCCCTTTATTCTGATAGCACCGAAGGGCAGAGCAATGTCATCGACAATAACCAACACATTCTCCAAAGGTATATTTTCTTTATTCATCCAGTATCTTACAGCTTCACCGCTCAGGTTCATGTAGGTGGAAGGCTTGAGTAGAACTAGCACATTGTTTTTTACTCTTACTTGAGCAATGTCGCCATAACGCTGGGTTGAAAAAGAAATATTGGACACCTCAGCAAAGGCGTCCAATACTTTAAAACCTATGTTGTGTCGGGTGTTGCGGTATTCTGGACCGATGTTACCCAATCCAACAATCAGATACTTCATGTCTCAAATATTATTTTTGAGCATTAGCTTGAGCACCGCGAGCTGCACGAGTCAATTGAACTGCACATACTACAGCGTTCTTAGCGTTCATCAATTCAAGCCCTTCGTAGCTAAGAGCTCCAACTTGCAAGCTTTGTCCAAGTTCTAGGTTGTCTACATTGATGATAACGCGTTCAGGCATTTGAGTGTAAATTGCTTTAACCTTAAGTTTCTTCATTGATAGAGTCAACTTACCACCGGCCTTAACACCAGCTGCGTGACCTTCAATCTTAACAGGAACTTCCATAACTACTGGCTTGTTGTCATAAACTTCCAATAGGTCAATGTGAAGTACTTCGTCTGTTACTGGGTGGAATTGGATGTCCTTAAGAACGGCCTTCTTTACTTTGCCATTGATTGACAAATCGATAACGAAGATTTCTGGAGTGTAGATAAGCTTGCGAACATCTGACATCTTAACTACTAGGTCGGTAGCAAGGATAGCTTTGTTGCTTTCAGCTCTCTTTCCGTCAGCAATTTTCTTGCCAGGAAGAGTTACAACCTTTGTTCCGTTTTCTACTGTTCCATTGTAAGGAAGTTCTACAACTTCACCACCGTTAAGAACTACAGGAATAAGACCTTCTTTACGCAACGCCTTAGTTGCTTTTTTGCCAAGCGCTGTTCTAGGCTCAGCTACTAGATTAAATGTTTTCATTTTTTTGTTGTTTGTGTTACTCAAAATTAAGTTTGCTCCTAATTTCCCATCACACGGTATTCTTAAAAAGCGGTGCAAAGGTAGCTATTTTTGTTCAAATGACAAAATTTCAGACAAATAAGTATACTGATATGTGCCATTCTTGTATTATATTTTTACTTTGCCATTGTATTGTTCGCCTCTTTTTACACAGAAATATTATTTACGGCAGAAATCCTTGTATTTGCAATATTTGCAGTTATCCTCGTTTGTAGTTTGTTTGAATGGGATATTTTTATCAAACATTTCTTCAATTTTAGATTTCATCAGCTCCATGAATTCCTCGTTGAAATCGTTGAAGTCTTCAACAGGGTTCCTATTGATGCGAATTTCAGCTTTTGACATGTCTTGTACAGTGTAAATCAAAGGTTTAATCTTTTGATTGCTATTGTTTAAATAGTTATAATAATTGCAATACAGGAAGATCTGTATGATCGCTTTCTTTGCACTGTCTTTCATGGCGTTATTAAAAGTCAGGGCTGTTGTATCGTCTTTTCCTGTCTTATAATCGATGATGCGGATATATGAATCCAGCCCATTATGTTCTTTTACCATATCGACTCGGTCAATAAACTGCCTGAAGTTTATACCGAGCTCCTTCCAAAATCCGCTTTCTTCTTTTTCGCCTTGTATGTATGTGAATTCCTGCTTGGCATCAAACTTTAGAATCTCGATAACAAAATGTTTTATAACATCTTCTACCATGTATCCGACCCCGTCCAATTCCTCGTAGCAGTCATCTCCTTTGCCGTTAAACACTTTGTTTACAGTGCATTTGATAATTCTATCAAGGCAATGTGCTTCATTCTTGAGGTAAGTGTTGATATATTCTTGTGTTACAAGTTTGTTTTTATAAGGAGAATATATATTGAGCATGATTTCATGAATAATGGTACCGAATGTACTATGGTTCATGAATTCGCTTATTTCGTCTTGGATGTATAGTCCTTCGACTTTTTCAAAATAGAATTTAAGAGGACATGCCAAATAGGAATTAATAGAACTAGCCGATAGGAATTTGCCTGATCCTTCAGTTCGGTAGCGGTTTAGGCTGTCCATAATCCTCTCCGTTTTGGGGACTTCAATGTCAAGTTCTTTTATACCTCGTATTTCGAATGGCACATGTTCGATTTCAGCACCGCTTTCACTGTATATTTTGCATAACTGTTGAATGTAGCGTGAAGGATCGCCTGAGCCTAGTGCTGTAGATCGAGCATCGTACAATAAGAACACATTGTTCGCTCGGCTTATCATTCGATAGAAGTAGTAGGCATACATGCATTCCTGATGCTCTATAGTGGCCATGCCGAATCCTTTCCTTATTGTGTAGGGGATAAAGCTGCGAGAGAAGTGCTTGCGTGGAAATACTTTCTCGTTCATGGAAAGTATTATAATATTTTTGAAATCCAGGCAGCGTGTCTCTAATACTCCCATTACTTGGAGTCCCTTCAATGGTTCGCCCTGGAGAGATACGATTGCACCGGAAATGAAGCGGTCGATAAGATAGAAGAAAGTGCTGTCATTTAGTTTAATATCATAGTTGATAATGATATCGGCAAGTATTCGGAATTGTTCGATATATTTATTAAGGCATGTTAGCTCTATCGAACCTCGATTCTTGTCGGTGAGAGATGTGAGAACTTTTGATGAGATGAAATTTAGCACATTGTTGGTGTACTTGATCAGTTCCTTAACGCTCATCTCTGTTATAGGCAAAAATAGTTCAACAAGAGAAGGGCATGTCTCTTTTAGAACAGAGAATGGAATGAAGAATAGCCGTTCTTTGTTAAGTTTATTGGTAAGGTCGTTAATTTCGTTGCCTGTCAAGAGTTTCAGATAAGGGTGAGCTAACAAAGACTTTATGTCTTCTATGTAATAGCAGTATTCACCTTTTATCTTTCTTGACTGCCGGTGTGTCTTTGAAATAGAAGAGAGGAGATTGGATATAAGGGATTTCTTGATAGGGAATCCCATTGTAATGTTGACATCGCCAATCTGTTCTTTGCTTAGTGATCCAGAAAGTGGTATGAACAGATTCTCGTCAGGTAGGACAATAGCTGTATCCAAAAGGTCATTAGGATTATCCACTTTGCCTTCGCTTATGAGAGTTTCCACGATGTGCGCAGCATATTTCACTTGTCCTACATTACTTGGTATTGCTTTTACCTTGATGTGAGGAAATGAATTAATAACGGGTTCGTCAATATTGAGCTTTGGCTTGAATTTGCTCATATTCAGGCTAACGAACTTAGACGCCTTGTTTTTTCTGTCTCTTAAAGCGGGAGAGTTAAGGTCCCAATAGAAATCCGCAACTCCCTTATTTTGAAGAATACTGAATATCTGCAATTCGGAAGTGGATAGCACATTGAATCCTACGAAAACATATTGACTGAATGGTAATTGTTCTGCTTTGATAGACTTAAGAATATCTACGGCTTTACGGTATATGTGCCCTGAGTAAGCAAGCCCTTTTGCTTCCAGTCTGCTATTGAACTGCTTGTAAAGATTTCCTAATATCTCCCATAGACGGAAATAGTCTTTTTTGCTACTATCATTATAAGCGTTTGTATGCTTCCAGAAACCGCTCATGTCATTTTCGTTGAGAGGGTATGCATCTCCAAAATATTCTCGTAATGCAGATTTCTGCTCGTCGGTAAGATAGTCGGTGTCGATTTCCTTATATTCTTTTATGTTAGTGAATATTTTTTCTGCATCTACCAGATAGAGATCAATATCATTGAAATCGCTCAATATAATGTCTCCCCAATGTGAAAATTCGTCAAAAGGCTCAGCACTATTTCCAGCAAGTTTGCAGTATTCATCATAGAGATCCAGCAACTGCTCGATGCGTCCGCATTCTACAATCGTTGTAATTCCGCATACAAAATCGGAGATGGTAGTGATGCTAGGAAGTATAAACGGTTCTTTATCAGAGCATGCGATAAGTTCTTTCTCAAAGAAAATGCTGCTTCGCCTATTAGGGAAAATAAAACAATAATCGCGCAAATTATGTTTGCCGTTGTTATAGAAGGCTTGCGCTACTTGTTTCAAAAAAGAACTTTGTTGAGCCATGATAATTTATCGTTTTATTAGAATGGTAATTTTAATAGCCAGGTCGAAAAGTACAATTCGGCCATTTGCATTGCCGGCGATGTCTATTTCGGCACGATTTATTTCATCAAGCATTTTTATAACATTACCTTCGTTGATGAAAGGAGCAAATTTTGTACTGAAATTCTCTTCTTCTTGTGTAAGATAATTTAGACTTTGTTCATGTATATTATAGATGTAGTTTTCACGAATCATGCGGCTTGTATATTTGAGAAACCGTCTTGCCTTTTCACGCTTATAGGCGAAAATTCGTTCAGACCAATCCTTAAGCTGTTTTAAATCGCGTGAATAGGCAAGTCGCATAAGCAAAACGAATTCTTTGAAGAATTCCTTGTTTTCGCTATCATATGCCAGATTGCTTTCTGCAAGAAGAATATTACCGTCAGCGGTAGCTGCTACTGCTGTGGCATCTTGTTGTTGTAGATTGTATTTATCTTGAAGATAACTGGCAATCAGCCCCGTGGATAGTCTTTTCAGTTCAATCCTTTGCGTACGGGAATAAATCGTGGGAAGAATCTGGTTGCTGTTATCGCTTACAAGTATAAAAATGGAGTCGCTTGAAGGTTCTTCAATGAGTTTTAGTAACCTGTTGGCGCATGTTGCGTTCATTTTCTCAGGCAACCACATTATTAGTACCTTATATTTAGATGATAGTGTAGATAGGCTCATCTTGTGAATGATGCTTACGCTTTCTCCTTTGTATATGAGAGGTTGGGCATTCTCATTCTTAAGAATTTCAAGCCAATTTTCGTAATTTTCTACTAGTGGATTACTGTTAAGAAAGTCACTCCATTCTTTGCTGAAATCATCGGAACACGCATTCTCTTCACTTCTTCCACTTTTTTTCACTATGGGAAATGAATAGTAGGTATCGGCATGATTCATGGACTTGTGCTGCAAGCATGAAGGGCAGATGCCGCAAGAATCGCCATTTTGGCGGTTTTCGCAGTGAATATATTGAGCCATTGCTCGAGCAAGAGCAAGTTTGGGGATTCCTGCTTCGCCATGAATCAATAAGGCATGCGGAATCTCGTCGCTATCTACCATCCTGATGAGACGCTCTTTAGCGCTTTCCTGTCCCAGTACTTCGTTGAATTTCATTTTCAGTATATTGCTTCGGCTACTTGTCTTACGCTTTCGGTAGCATTGTGTGAATAAAAATGTATGCTAGGTACGCCAGCAGATATGAGCTCTTTTGCTTGTTGTTTACACCATTCGATGCCTACTTGCTTAGCTTGAGTGTCGTCCTTGCAATTGCCCAGCTCTTCTGCTAATTCGCTCGGAAGATCTACATGGAACACTTTAGGAAGTAATGTGAGTTGATTTCTGTTGACGATAGGCTTGATTGCAGGAATTATAGGTACATTAATACCCATTTCTCGGCATCTCTGTACAAAGTCAAAGTACTTGGAATTGTCAAAAAACATTTGTGTGACAATATAATCGGCTCCAGAGTCTACTTTATGCTTAAGCATTTTTAGGTCAACTTCGATGTTTGGCGCTTCTTCATGTTTTTCCGGATAGCCGGCTACACCAAAAGAGAAACGGTTGTTATTGGTAATATCCATTTTTGTACCGTCGGTGAAGAATCCATTATTGAAATTGTTGATCTGTTCAGCTAGTTCACATGCATGCATATGTCCGTTCTCAACAGGAATATAGCGATTCTCATGTTTGGCTTTATCTCCTCTCAAAACCAGTAGGTTGTTTATTCCTAGGAAATTAAGGTCAATTAGCGCATGCTCTGTTTCTGTCTTAGAGAATCCGCTGCAGATGATATGTGGAACAGCCGGAATGCCGTACTTTTGCTGAATTGCTGCTGCAACAGCAACAGTACCGGGTCTGTTGCGTTCCGATACCTTCTGGTATAATCCGTCGGCTGTGCTTTTGAAAACAAGTTCGCTACGATGTGTAGTTATGTTTATATATAGAGGGTCAAACTGCATTAGTACATCTATGTTTTTGAAAAGATGTTCAATGCTTTTTCCTTTTAAAGGAGGCAATACTTCAAAAGAAAAACCAGTCTTATGTGGGCGTGACGAAATTAGTTCGGAGATTTTCATATACATAAATATTTTTCAAAACAAAGATAGTGCAAAGTGATTGTAATAGCAAATTGAG
>JAFOXR010000009.1 GCA_017391675.1 Muribaculaceae bacterium | reverse complement strand
TTATACGATATTCCGTCTACAACAAAATCGGCAGCATATGCAACACCCATACTGCAAACCAATACTATTGCCGCAACAGCACGCTTAATATTTAGTAAATGTATTCCCATATCTCTTGTTTTTAATTTTATACTTTACAAATATAATATTTTTTATTTTCATGTCCAAAAGTAAAGCATCATATTAATTATTTCCTAGGAATTTAAGACTGAGGAAAATACAAATGCCATTTATTTCACCATGGTTGGCTATGGAATCGCAACTATTTTGTACATTTGCAGCATTATGTACGAACCGTTAGCTGAAAGACTGAGACCAAAGACCCTTGATGAATACATCGGGCAAAAGCATCTTGTGGGAGAAGGAGCAATACTGCGCCGTATGATTGAATCGGGCAACATTGCTTCGTTTATCCTATGGGGACCTCCGGGTGTGGGCAAAACAACTATTGCTCGCATTATTGCCGAACAGGCACAAGTCCCATTCTACACGCTATCGGCCGTAACTTCGGGTGTGAAAGATGTGCGCGATGTCATAGAGCGATGCAAGCACGATGCACAAAGCATGTTCTCCAAAGGCCGCCCTATCCTTTTCATTGACGAAATTCACCGTTTCAACAAATCTCAGCAGGACTCATTGCTAGGAGCAGTTGAGAACGGTACCGTTACGCTCATAGGAGCTACTACCGAGAATCCATCTTTTGAAGTAATTCGCCCGCTTCTGTCCAGAGCGCAAGTGTATGTACTGAATCCGCTTGACAAGAACGACTTGCTTGAGCTTCTCAACCGCGCCATTTCCACCGACAAGATTTTTGCCGGCCGCGAGGTGCGCATTGAAAGCACCGAAGCCCTTCTGCGCTTCTCGGGCGGTGATGCCCGCAAGCTGCTCAATATTCTGGACCTTATCATGCAATCGGTAGCGGCACACGAGCCTTTTGTCATCAATGATGAAATCGTGACACAACGGCTTCAGCAGAACCCTATGGCGTTTGACAAGAACGGAGAACTACACTACGACATCATTTCGGCATTCATCAAGAGCGTGCGCGGGAGCGATCCCGATGCGGCCATTTACTGGCTTGCACGACTTATTGCTGGAGGTGAAGACCCTAAGTTCATCGCTCGCAGGCTTGCTATCCTTGCCAGTGAAGACATAGGCCTTGCCAACCCTAATGCCCTATTGCTAGCCAATGCCACATTTGACATTCTGCAGAAAATCGGTTGGCCCGAAGGCCGTATTCCTCTAGCTGAATGCACTATCTACCTTGCAACTTCGCCCAAAAGCAATTCGGCCTACATGGCAATAAATTCGGCATTGCAATTCGTGGAGAGTACCGGCAATCTGCCTGTACCATTGCATTTGCGCAATGCCCCTACCAAACTTATGGAAGAACTTGGGTATGGGCAGGACTACAAGTATGCCCACGATTATCCAGGCAATTTCGTTCGTCAGGAATTCATGCCAGAAGAAGCTCATCACCCCACATTCTGGACTCCTTGCCACAACCCATCGGAAGCAAAAATGGCTGAGCGCATGAATGCTCTTTGGGGAAAGAAAGACTGAACGCACACATCTATTACCACATTATATATAGCATCTTAAACTTTTTTTTAGATTTAAAATTGTTAATAAATGCTCTATATTCGCTAACTTTGTGACGAAAAGTGCAAAGGCATGTCATGCATGCCCCAATACATTATTGTAACAGATAAATAATTATAACTTAATTCACTAATAAAGATATTATGAGTTTGAATATCGCAGTTTTGGCAAAACAAGTGCCAGATACTCGTAACGTAGGAAAAGATGCAATGAAAGCCGACGGTACTATCAACCGTGCTGCGCTTCCTGCAATCTTCAACCCTGAAGACTTGAATGCACTGGAACAAGCCTTAAAACTTAAAGATGAGCACCCTGGTTCAAAAATCACACTTTTGACAATGGGACTACCTCGTGCAGCCGAAGTTATCCGCGAAGGTCTTTACCGCGGAGCCGATACAGGCATTGTACTAACCGACCGCGCTCTAGGTGGAGCCGACACACTAGCAACCTCTTATTCACTTGCCGCTGCAGTTCGCCACATCAAGGATTTCGACATCATTCTTGGAGGCCGTCAAGCTATCGATGGTGACACTGCACAAGTGGGACCTCAAATTGCCGAAAAGCTAGGTCTTCCACAAGTAACCTATGCCGAAGATGTAACAGTAAAAGACGGTAAAGCTACTATCAAGCGTCGCATTGAAAGCGGTTCTGAAACAGTAGAAGCACCACTTCCTCTAGTTGTAACAGTTAATGGTTCGGCAGCTCCTTGCCGTCCTCGCAACGCTCGCTTGATACAAAAATTCAAGTATGCGGTTACTCCAAGCGAAAAGGCAGCTTTGAGCGAAGAACAAGCAGCACGCCTTGAAGGTCGCGATTACTTGAACCTTATGGAATGGAGCGCTGCCGATGTTGAAGCCGACCCAGCACAAATAGGTCTTAACGGTTCGCCTACTAAGGTTAAGAATGTAGTAAATGTAGTGTTCACCGCAAAAGAAAGCAAGCAGCTTGACGGAAGCGATGAAGCAGGCATTGAAGAACTAATAAAAGACTTAATAGAAAACCACACTATCGGTTAATTTATCTAATAGACATTTACAATTATGGCAGATATAAATAATTTAATAGTTTACTGTGAATTTGAAGATGGTAAAGTAGCCGATGTGAGTCTAGAACTTCTTACTAAAGGAAGAAAGCTAGCATCTGAGCTTGGCGTAAAGCTTGAAGCCATCGTTATCGGAGACAAACTAGAAGGAATAGAAAATCAGCTGTTCCCTTACGGAGCAGATGTTGTATACAAGGCCGAAGATTCTCGACTTTACCCTTACACTTCACTTCCTCACTCATCTATCCTTATCAACTTGTTTAAGGAAATCAAGCCTCAAATATGCTTGATGGGTGCTACCTGCATAGGTCGTGACTTGGGACCACGCGTATCTTCTTGCCTGCACAGCGGTTTGACTGCCGACTGTACTTCTCTTGAAATTGGTGACCACACCGATCCTAAAACTGGCACTGAATACCAGAATCTTCTTTACCAGATTCGTCCAGCTTTCGGTGGAAACATCGTAGCTACAATCGTAAACCCTGAATGCCGTCCTCAAATGGCAACAGTGCGTGAAGGCGTAATGAAGAAAGAAATCTTTGATGCTAGCCACAAGGGTGAAGTTATAAATCTTGATGTAAACAAATATGTCAGCGACGCCGATTTCGTTGTAAGCATCATCGATAGACACATTGAAAAATGTGACATCAACATAAAGAACGCTCCTATTATCGTTGCCGGCGGTTACGGTGTGGGTAGCAAAGAAAACTTCGATATGCTTCACGAACTTGCAAGCGTTCTTGGCGGTGAAGTGGGTGCATCTCGCGCAGCAGTCGATGCAGGATTCACTGAACATGCACGACAAATAGGCCAAACTGGTGTAACAGTGCGTCCTAAACTATACATCGCATGCGGTATCTCAGGACAAATCCAGCATGTTGCCGGAATGCAGGACAGCTCTATCATCATTTCAATCAACAATGATGCTAATGCTCCTATCAACGCTATTTCCGACTATGTAATCACAGGAAACATGGAAGATATCGTTCCTAAACTTATTAAGTATTACAAAAAGAACTCTAAGTAATCATGGCTAATTTTTATACAGATAATCCTGATTTGAAGCATCACCTTAATCACCCGTTGATGCGCAAAATCGTTGAGCTTAAAGAACGAAACTATACCGATGCCGAAAAATTCGACTACGCTCCTTTCAACTTTGAAGATGCAATGGACTCTTACGACAAGGTCCTTGAAATCGTAGGAGAACTATGCGGCACAACAATTGCCGAAAATGCCGAAAGCGTTGACCACCAAGGTCCACGAGTAGAAAACGGTAGAGTAATATATGCCGACGGTACACAACAGAATATCGAGGCTTGCCGTAAGGCTGGCTTGATGGGTATGGCTATGCCACGCCGTTATGGAGGTCTTAACTTCCCTATCACTCCTTACATTATGGCTGCCGACATCGTGAGCCGTGCCGATACTGGTTTTGAAAACCTTTGGGGACTTCAGGACTGTGCCGAAACAATCTATGAGTTTGCCGATGAAGACCAAAAGCAACGCTACATCACTCGCGTGTGCGCAGGCGAAACAATGTCTATGGACCTTACTGAGCCCGATGCTGGTTCCGACCTTCAATCAGTAATGCTTAAGGCTACTCCTCAAGAAGACGGAACATGGCTGTTGAACGGTGTTAAGCGTTTCATCACCAATGGCGACAGCGATATTCACTTGGTTCTTGCACGCTCAGAAGAAGGCACTAAGGACGGACGCGGTTTGTCAATGTTTATCTATGATAAGCGTAATGGCGGTGTAACAGTGCGCCGTATCGAAAACAAGATGGGTATCAAGGGTTCTCCTACTTGCGAACTTGTATACAAGAATGCAAAAGCTGAGCTTTGCGGTTCTCGTCGTCTAGGTCTTATCAAGTATGTAATGGCGCTAATGAACGGTGCTCGTCTAGGTATTGCAGCTCAATCGGTAGGTGTAAGCGAAATCGCTTATCGCGAAGCTCTTGCTTACGCTAAGGATCGCCGCCAGTTCGGAAAGGCTATCATCGAGTTCCCTGCAGTTGCCGAGATTCTTTCTACAATGAAAGCAAAACTTGACGCTTCTCGTTCATTGCTATACGCAACAGCTAGATTCGTAGACATGTACAAGATTTACGAAGACATTGCAAAGGAACGCACTCTTACTCCAGAAGAACGCGCTGAAATGAAATATTACAGCAAGCTTGCCGATGCTTGCACTCCTATGGTTAAGGGTATGGGCAGCGAGTTCTGTAACCAGAACGCATACGACTGCATTCAAATCCATGGCGGTTCAGGTTTCATGAAAGATTACGCTTGCGAACGCATCTACCGCGATGCACGCATCACATCTATTTATGAAGGTACTACCCAGTTGCAGGTAGTTGCAGCAATTCGCCATGTCACAACCGGCACTTACAGCAAGTTCATTCAAGAGCTTGATGCCGCTGAATATGCTGAATGCCTGAAGCCGCTACAAGCTAAGTTACAATCTATGACTGCTGTGTATGAAGCTGCTGTGGCTAAGGTTGCCGATGCTAAGGACACTGCATATACCGACTTCATGGCTCGCCGCATGGTTGAAATGGCTGGTCACATCGTTATGGGATACTTGCTTCTTGATGATGCAACCCGTTCCGAAGGATTTGCTAAGTCGGCTAGCAACTATGTTCGTTTCGGTGAAGCAGAAGTTGCACGCCATGCTGAATTCATCAATAAGTTCAATGCTGAATCTATTGCTGACTATACATACGCTGAATAATAGCACAATATAACAAACTCTAAAACGCGCAGAAGGGATTGCAATCGCAATCCCTTCTGTATTTTCAGCAAGACTAATGGGTAAGCTCACACAACCATTTTTGTTGCCGTTTTTCCCCATGTACTTCTTTTGTTTAACAAGTGACGGATTGAAATATTTTTATGTCTTGTAAATTATCTTAATAAGTTACAATCCCTCATAAGGCTTATTTTCCACATCATTATTTTAACTATCTTTGCACTTTCATTAATCATAAAAAGATTTAGAGCATTGGCAAACAAAGTTAAAAGAAACAGAATCCCGTCCCCCATAGCTTCGGCTATTCCCATCATTTTTCTAATCTCATCACTGGTGGCACTGCTTATCGTTAAAGGCACCGATGCCATCTTCGACAACAGCCAACTGATACTGCTCAGTGCAGCTGCACTTGCATTTGCCATTTCCAGAATCTTCTACCCTTGTCGCTGGAAGATGCTCATGACTGGGCTATACAAGAGCGCAAAACAGATAATTCCTGCCATACCTATACTTCTCCTCATCGCAATGGTTTCTGCCACATGGATGTTTGGAGGAATCGTTCCGTCACTCATCTATTACGGTTTGGAATTTATTAATCCCGAAACTTTCCTTGCTGTAACATGCATTGTTTGTTCGGTAATCTCGGTTCTTACTGGCAGTTCGTGGACTACATGCGCGACCATAGGCATTGCCTTTATGGGCATAGGTTCGATTATGGGATACAACGAGGCTTGGATTGCGGGAGCAGTAATTTCCGGAGCATATTTCGGGGACAAGATGTCACCGCTATCCGACACCACGGTGCTTGCAGCTTCAACTACTGGAGTAAAACTTTTTGACCACATCAAGTACTTGTTCATCACCACTACACCTGCGATGCTCATTGCTCTCACCGTATACCTTATCATAGGTCTTAACATCAGCAACACAGGCTCCAGTCACAACGATGAACTGATTACGCATCTCACTAGCACATTCAACATTTCGCCATGGCTTCTGCTTGCTCCAGTTATCACATGCGCGCTTATCGTAATGCGTATTAATGTGCTTCTCACTTTAGCAATAAGTACAGTTCTCGGAATTATAGGACTCATCTTCTTCGAGCCACAGCTATTGGCACACTTGGCTAACGGAAGCAATAAATTCATGGCAATAATAAATCTTTTGCTTACCGATACTTCTATAAACACCAATAATGAATTGCTGAACGAACTGGTCACTACCGGTGGAGTGAAAGGCATGATGAACACAATTTATTTGATTCTAAGTGCAATGGTATTTGGAGGAGTAATGCTAGGTACCGGCATGCTTTCAAGCATCACACGCTCATGCCTGAAAGGCGTTAAGAAAACATCGTCTGCCGTAAGTACTACTGTAGGTTCAGGCTTGTTCATGAACAGCTGTACTGGCGACCAGTACCTGTCTATAATAATCACAGCCAACCTGTTCAAGAACCTGTATAAGAAATTAGGACTTGAGCCACGCCTGCTAGGTCGCTCCATTGAAGACTCGGTTTCGGTCACCTCGGTTCTTATTCCATGGAATTCTTGCGGCATCACACAATCGACAGTGCTAGGTGTAGCCACTCTCAGCTACTTGCCATTCTGCATTTTCAATTATATGTGCCCTATCATGTCCATCATAATAGCGGCTATAGGATATAAGATTTCAACGAATTCGAGACCGAAGGACTGTTAATGCATCTCTCATGTGCTGCTCATCTTCAAATGCACTGTAGGGTATTGCCAGGAAAGAATATCTGGGTCTAACAAACATCAATAGCATACACTCGTCCTTCGGGACTATCTTTGTAAAGTCATTCCATGGAATTATAGTTTCCTCTATTTCATAGAGCGGAATATCTTCCTCATTGCCGTCGCTAGATTCTGGGGCGTTCTCTTTCTCCACCCTTTTCTTCAGCTTGAGAAACACTCCGTCATCTCGCAGTTCCATGTCTTTAACCATAGTAGAAAAGCGGCTCTCGGGTACTATCCCATAATAAACCACCACAATGAATAGCAGCATTATAAATACCAGGAACAGCAACACAACAGCCACAAATAGAAAATTAACATTCATTACCGAGAGTGCCAAGCAAGACAGCAGAGGCAAGGCGTATGCCCACCACCACACGCGCATATAGGCACTCATCGCATACCGCAAGTATTGCCCTATCGAGATACTGTTTTCGCCTATGTGAACCGGTTCCTTTATCACTTCGAGGTATCCATGAACGCAAAATACACAGCGCCTACGAGCAAAAGGAATGCCACAAAATGATTCCAGTGCAACTGCTCTCCTTTAAAGAACACTATAGTAAACACTGTGAAAATAATGAGAGTGATTGCCTCTTGCATCACCTTAAGCTGCATAAGTGTGAACGGACCGCCGTTGCCCACAAATCCCATACGGTTTGCCGGCACTTGGAACGCATACTCAGCCAGTGCTATAAGCCAGGAGAATAGAATTACTCCATAGAGAGGCCAATTGCTGCTTATTCCTGCTGTCTGCAACTTTAAATGGCCATACCACGCAAAAGTCATGAAAACATTGGAAATTATCAGCATTCCCACTGTCAATAAACCTGTTTGCCACATAATATCCTTCTAGCTTAATTATTTCTTTTTCTTTGACAGAGCCTTTCGGCGTTGTTCCAGCTTAGCATAGCCCTCTTTATAGATGGCTTCATTCTTGGCCTTCATCAACTGGCTGTATCCTGTACCTTCGGCATTATACATCTTTGAAATGTTCACATAGCTTTTTCCGCTGCCGCGCTTTATTGAGAATACCTCATGCTTTCTTGCCACTACCGTGTCGCATAGCGCAGAATGCCCGTCCTTTCCAAGTCCACGCAAGTCTTCTGGAACGCCATTCTCACCTAGCCACACATATCTTATCTCCGAACAAGGAGGATAGCCTAGTCCTATCCACATCGTTGTCAATTCTGGATTTTCACCAGGCTTGATGCCCTCAATAACTGTAGTAGCAGTAGAGCTGCGGCGAGGAATGAAATCCTGGTCAACAACCCATTCTTCATCACAATTAGTAAAATCCTTGCACATCAGGCTGTGATAAAAGCGGCGTGAAATTTCCTCGGTAAACACTGCCGGAGTAATCTTCTGCTCCTTCAAGTATGGAGACAATGTTTCTTTCAGATTCTGCTCGCGTATGTATCCATACCCTTCATCTTCACGACCGGAATAAGAATAATTGGTACGGGTGAGAACTCCTGTAGGTGAATCGGCAAGGTCAAACATCGTGTAGGTATAGTTGTTTGTTTCAAAATATCCGCCATTGCCCTGTGCATCTATTACCCCGAAATTAGCTTCAACAAACATCGGTCTTGACAATGTATCCAGAAACACCTTGAAATCGTTCATTGTCTTGCACACTTGCAATGCACGAGCCATCACGAAACCTTCTTTATCCATTCTGCTCGCGCTTATGGTATCGTCCTTGAGATTATATGAAGCCGTGTTCATGATAGCGAAACCTGCGCTGTTATATCCCATCCATGCTTCTCGGCAAGCAGTATCGGTAGCATTATACAGCCCTATGTACTCCATATTCCCGTCTTTTGCAGGAATACGCTCCACTTTATTGTTTTCTTCACCTGTATCACGATGTTTCCATAGCAACGGACGGCCATTTGCCGTATTCTTTGCTGCTATTATTGCCGATGTGCATGCATACGCTCCGTTCATTGCAAACGCTGCCAGCACTGCCAGTATTATTTTCTTCATCTCTCCGTTTTTTATTAATTAATTTTCAAAGATACTATAAAAAAGCGTACTTTTGCATTCTAAATCCTAGAAATAAATGAAAGAATACATATTCTCTGCCGAATTCGGTGTACGCGACTATGAATTGGACTGCGAAGGCATCGTGAACAATGCCAACTATCTGCATTATCTGGAACACACTCGCCACATGTTCTGCGAGTGGGCAGGTTTCTCGTTCAAGCAAATGCAGGAACAGGGAATCGACCCCGTATTGAACCGCATTGAGGTAGACTACAAGGTGCCTCTGCGCAGCGGCGATGTAATGGTGAGCAAGCTATGGGTTGAAATGCAGGGAGTAAGATTCGTATTCCACCAGGACATTTTCAATAAAGAAACTGGAGCGCAAGCCATAAAGGCTGTCGTTAGCTGCGTCTGCACTAAAGACGGCAAGCTCACCCGCGGTGAGGAACTTGCCACTGCATTCAAGAAATTCCTTCAAAAATAAGGCATCTGCTATGGCACAGGTCTATACCGATACATTGAGCTACAAGATTGCTTTTGCTTCATTACGGGGCATGGGATATGACCTTGCGCAGAAAATACTTGATGTTATCCCTTCCGAAAAGGAATTCTTCGAAATAAATGAAAAGGAATTGCAGAACCTGCTACACACAAAAGTGAAGATTACCGAACAGGCATATCGCATGGAGAAACTTGAACAGGCCTGCAAGGAAGTGGATTTCATCACAAAGAACAATATTAAAGTCACCTATTTTACCGATGAGGATTACCCCACTCGGCTTTGTCACGCACAGGACGCTCCCATTCTTTTCTATTCCAAAGGTGAATGCAACCTCAATGCATCAAAAGTCATAAGCATTGTAGGAACTCGCCATGCTACTGCCTACGGTAAGCACTTCTGCGAGTCGTTCATCAAGGACTTGAATGAACTGGTTGACGATGTGGTTATCGTGAGCGGACTGGCTTACGGCATCGACATCTGCGCTCATCGCGCGGCACTTGCTCAAGGTATTCCCACGGTTGGCGTACTGGCTCATGGGCTTAACACCATTTATCCTTCTTCACATCGCGAAGATGCCGTCAGAATGGTAAAGGGAAACGGTATGCTTTTAACCGACTACCGCTCTAGCGACAAGATTCATCCGGGCAATTTCGTCGCACGCAACCGCATTGTTGCCGGTCTTGCCGACTGCACCGTAGTAGTGGAATCGGCCGAGAAAGGCGGTTCGCTCATCACAGCAGGCATTGCGGCCAGCTACAATCACGATGTTTTCGCCCTGCCGGGCAGAGCTAACGACCAGTACTCTCGAGGCTGCAACAAGCTCATTCGCAAGAATGCTGCATCTCTCATCACTTCGGCAGAAGAACTGGTGTCAGCGATGCGTTGGGACACCAAGAAAAGCGACAAGAATGCAAAGCAGATGGAAATCTTTGCCGACCTCACTCCCGAAGAGCAACCTATCTTCGATTATCTTCAGGAACATAGCGACACGCACATCAATGTGCTGTGCAACGCCCTCGGCATACCCATGTCGCAACTCATGAATATGCTCATCGAACTTGAGTTCAAAGGCATTATCACCTCTCTCCCCGGAGCTAAATACACCCTTATCTAGACTCAAGTCATCACTGCACAAGTTTAGCCAAAAGAACAAATTTCTTATGCGCTTGTGTCTCAATTTTAGACAGAAGTACAAAAGAAGATATCGAAGCGTGAAAACTGCGTTTTCAATCGTCTACATCATCATCGTCTACTATCCCAGCAGATTCTGCAATGCGCTGCAATTCCACTCGCAAGCTTTTCGGTGTCACATTCTTATTAATCACAGTTATATAGGAATGGCGTATCTCGTGAAGGATAAGACTGTCACGAAGCAACGACAACTGCAGGTCGTTCCAATGCTTCTTGTTCCAATGCCAAGCGGGAGTGATTCCCTCGTATTGTTCACGCAATAGCACTGCTCTATCGGGATTACATTTCAGCGCAATCACATCAGTACGGACAAACGATATGCACGCAAAAATCTTTCCACCTATTTTATACACGGCATGATCGTCGCCGAATGGCTGACACTCTTCCACCATGGGCAATGACACCAGGTAATCACGAATTTCTACTATATCCATTCACTTATTATTAAAAATAACTTATTGCAAAAATACTCTTTTTCACTTAAAAAAAGACATAGTTCATTATTTCTATCTTTCCCAAAAAGCAGAAGAGGCACGCTTGCTGCGCACCCCTTCAAAGAATCCTTCATACTATTTAAATTGTTTCTTTCTACTCATTCCCCTTCTACTATATACACTCTACTCTAAAAAAATTTAGAACTATTAATTACATCTATAAAATTATTTGCTAATTCAAATAATTTATTTTTCTCTACCAAACCATTTATATATTTCGCCGGGATTGAAGAATATCCATATTTTGCGCCCAACACACTACAAGCTACAGCCGCATTTGTATCGGCATCACCCCCTTCATTTACTACAGCCAAGAGTCCATCTTCAAATGTTTTACTATGCCACAATATCCATAATGCCGCTCCTAATGTTTTCAAGGTATATCCCATTGAGTTACATTCGTCCAGTTCAAGTAGTGCAATATCATCTTTTTTTGCCAATTCCACATATTCCTCTATCCTGCTATCATATTTTCTTGCGATACTAACTACTTCTTCATATGACAGCTCTCTGTTTTGGTAAACCAAAGAGTTTATGAGTAACGATACAATCACACAAGAGCCTATACACCTTGGATCGTAATGAGTCAAGCTGCATATATCACTGGCATATTGTTCCACATTTTCTTTCAAAAGTCCCACAACTGATGTACGCATAAGCCCTCCGTTTGCAGCAGAGGTCCCACGGGACAGTTCCCATATAACATTGGCAACCTTTTGAGGATACTGAACATAATCGGCAAATGCCAATACCTTGAATGTATGACGACCTATTCCCATAGGTTCTCCATTAAACCAATCTTTAAAATTCTGTGCAATTGCAGTGAGGTTAATAAATTTATCTTTAATAATAGCCTCTGCTATACACACCATCATATCCGTGTCATCGGTCCAATCACCCTTATTCCACCGGCTACGATGATAATCCTGTATAATCTCATCATAGCAAGATAGCCCGTTAGGATAATATAGTTCGACTTCTTTCTTTGACATAGATTCTGTTCCGAGTCCCAATGCATCGCCTATGGCTTGCCCAAATAACACGCCTTTTATCTTATCTATTGTCATACTACTCCTTATTTTATTTATAAACCTACTTCTATATTATAGTGTTTACTCATTACCTGTAGTGAATCCCACTCTCGGACGATCATTGTCACTGTCTTCTTCACGAAGCATGGGATAGCGTTCAACCAATGAACCGCTCACGCTGTGCAAATAATGAAACATAGACTTGAAATATTCTCCATGATTAGACAGCCTAGAACTCAATACCACTTCATCATTAGTCGTCAGATATATATCCCCTTCTTCGTCTGGCTCTGACAATACCACATCGGCATGCGTATTTTCATTAACCTCTTTTATAGCATCTTTAATTGTCTCTAGATTAGTATCATCTTGTTTGATCTTACCCCATGCCGGAAGTCGCAGAAGTAGTCTATCGGGATAAACCGAATGAAAATGAACATCAAAATTAAGTCCTCTATAATTTGCTACTATTACATTCCCATAATAGTTTACAAGGCAGCCAATGCTTTTCAATGATGCATCAACGACTTCCCACGAATGCATATACTTTCTCGCTTTCAACTTTTTGCTGATGAAACTATAGCAAGTATATATCCATGGTAACAGTCCTGCCAACAAAAAACCTGCGATTACCCAATAATTCCTTTCGTCCCTAAACAAACTTTCTAAAGCAAGAAAACCATAACACAATGTCCAACCGGCCATGGCTAAATACTCCTTGAATGAGTCTATTCGTTTTCTACCTTCTTCACTTAGATTTTCATCCCAGTCTTCATACTTATTATTCAACCAACGAAAAGCGAATGTACCTACTATTAAGGCTACTACTATCAATACAAAAATTCCCATGATGTTATTAATATTAAATTGTTAGTTATTAGATTTCTGTTATTAAACGCTTTAACAACATTCATGCCAATCCATTTTTTCTGCAGAAACTGTCACTTTTAAAGCGCACTCTTCTCTCAATTGTTTTCTTTTACATAAGAACTTTAAACTTTTAAATTCGTTATCAATTACCGACATAGACTTTTTTATTATATGTTTAACATCTTTACCGTAAAATTACATACCATTTTTTATAAATGGTAAACAAAAACCGAGGAATGTATAATCCCTCGGCTCTGCTGTACAAAATTTCATTTCACAATGAATTTCATACTTTTATCTCGTAACATGTTATTTTGTCATGACATTTAATACATGACACTCCTACTTTATTCTACAATTGATATTTTAAAATAGTCAAGATCGGCAATGCCTATATCTGAATTGTCCGATTTGCGGACATTCAGCCACAAATATTTTGCATCAGCAGCGGTTGTGAAGGTATAGCCCGAGGACTGCCAACCGGTATCTACTTTATCACTTGCGGTGAGAGTAGTACCGCTAAGTACCTTTGTCGCTCCAGACTCATTAATTACCCACACTGCACATTGAAGATTAGATGCACCAGCCACTTCCAATTTCAATTTTGTTCCTCCATTCACTGTGAGAAGTTGGCTCACATTTATCAAGCGATTGGTTGTTGTTCCACGATACGGACTTTGAGCTGTAATTGCTCGTTTGAAGAATCCCGAACCAGGAACATGATAAAGCACTGTGGCATCATTTGACGGACTGTTCTGCGTATAAGCATAACTATAGTCAGATCCTGTTATTTCCTCTACGATAAGACAATTGGTTGTAACACCTGTAATATACTTGTCCATCGTCTTTACTTTGTTCTCATCGTCCACAGTCCAGATTTCCACAGGCACTCCGTTATTTTTGCATATGGCGATATTTTCATCAGTCGCCAAGTCCCAACGAAAATCGGCAAAAGTTTCATTATTGCCTCCCTCACGCAAAGATATCGTTGCATTCAGGCGATTCTCCACATCGGTATTTATCAGATATCCCAAACGAGCCTTACTGCGATAATTCTTTATATAGTTCAGATAATCGCCATAGAACGATATAAATGAAGTCTTGTCAAGCAATCCTTTTTCTTCCACAAGGTCAACCACTTGCTGCACCTGGAATTCCTTGAATAGCTCAGTATCGCTCTTTTTCTTAAACTCGATGTATGGATACAGGTCATTAGCCACACAGCAATCAAGGAACTCTTCCAGAGTAGGAATCTTAGTGCCAGCATACAGACCGCTCTTCCATGAACCGAAATCATATTTCAACAACTCGTTGTATGTGTAGTCACACACATTTCCAGTGCCATTACTTGTACGGTCAATCGTATAATCGTGCAGCAATACAGCCACTCCATCTTTTGTAAATGCTACATCGGTTTCCACATATTTATACCCACGTTCGGCTGCAAGGTTGAACGCCAGGATTGTATTCTCGGGAGCACCCATTGTGTATCCTCGATGACTTATTGACTTCACTCCACTACCTACGGCAGCGTCTTCTCCGGCATCATAAGTTTCTATTCGGTCAAGGTTCTCGTATGGTACTTTCACTTGTGAACCATTAGACTTATAGACTACCACACCTTGCGCTACAGCTGGAACCGACACTGTAGCCTGCAAAAGCACTGCAATGCCTATCATTGTTCTAATCTTCATTTCTTTATGATTTTATATGTTATATTTTCTGTTTTTATCAAATATACACCAGCAGGATATGACTCTATCGAAATCAGCAGATAACCATTTTCATCAGTCTTGTAGGTTGATATGGCTACCCCATTTGCCGAAAACACTCCTACCACCGACAAAGGCGAAAAGCCCTGAAATTCCACAACACCTGCATGTCGATTAATCGTTCCGCTTTCACCTCTCAAGCCTTCCACACGAGTCGGGAGATCCTCATCACCTATCTCTTCCTTTTCTAGAGTAAACTTGGATACCATAGATTCCAGTACAACCACCTCAGTCTGCGATGTTGTCACCTTTATATTATCCCCTTCTTTTATTATCACGGGACAATCGCTCAATAGAAATGCGGTATTTCCGTCTTCAGCAAACATGTACAGGACATATTGCACCGCTCCGCTAGCATCTATTGAACACGCCATCAATACACAAATAGCCATTGACAGCAGCCTGTTTTTTAATGCATTAATCATTTCAAGTAAAGTTTAATTTGTACAAAGGTACCCAAATTATGCATATTATTGATTTAGATAAACATTTTTAATTTAAAAATCATTATATTTGTATAAACTCTTAAATACCATGCTCTATGAACAAGAAGTATATTCCCGACTCTGAACTCATAATAAATCCCGACGGCAGTGTATTCCACTTGCATCTCACCCCCGATCAATTAACCGACAAGATCATCGTCGTAGGCGACCCAGGGAGAGTTGATATGGTTGCCTCTCATTTCGACACAAAGGATTTTGAAGTATCAAGCCGCGAATTCCACACCATAGGCGGAACATTCAACGGCAAACGCATCATGTGCCTGTCGCATGGCATAGGTTGCGACAATATCGACATCGTTGTTACCGAACTCGATGCACTTGCCAATGTGGATTTTTCTACGCGTATGGTAAAAGACAAGTTCCGCCAACTAGAAATCGTCCGCATAGGCACATCTGGTTCTCTCCAGGCCGATATTCCAATTGGCAGTCAAGTAATAGCTTCCAAAGCAATCGGGTTTGACGGAGTGTTGAATTTCTACGCAGGCCGCAATGAAGCGTGCGACCTGGAGTTTGAGCGAGAATTCTGTGAGCATGTGCAATGGAACCCTTTGTGGTGCAAGCCCTATGTCATTGAAGCCAACGACGAACTCGTGAACCGCATTGGAGGAGACAGCATGATACACGGCTGCACAATCTCGGCAGTAGGTTTCTACGGCCCTCAAGGACGGGAAGTGAGACTACCACTAGCCGAGCCAGAGCTCAACAACCGCATCGAGACATTCTGCTACAAGAACCAACGAATAACCAATTATGAAATGGAAAGTTCGGCACTGCAAGGACTCGCAAAACTTATGGGACACAAAGCAATGACCGTGTGCGCAATAATCGCAAACCGCAGAAACAACAACGCCACCCCAAACTACAAAACAACAATAGAAGACCTCATCAAAACCGTCTTATCCCGCATATAGATACAAAAAACAACTAGAGTCGCCCTCTTTGAGGACGACTCTAGTTGCCTTATTTTAATCTTCATCTTCTTCAACGCTCTTGGGCAAGACTCGCGACAGATATGTATATCCAAGAAGTCCCGACAACAATGATCCTACAAGGATTCCAAGCTTCGCATCGTTGAGCAGTTCATGTCCGTGTACGCCCATTGAGCCAAAGGATAGATTGGCAATGAATAACGACACCGTAAATCCTATTCCGGCTAGCATAGACACTCCGCCTATCATTTTCCAATTGCAGCCATCGGGTTTTGGGGCTAGATTCATCTTTATGGTTATCCATGAGAAAAGGAATACTCCAGCAAACTTTCCTACAACCAAACCGCAGATTACCGCCAATCCTACTCCACTATACAATGCCGAGAAGTTCATACCCTGGAACAGTATTCCAGCATTGGCGAAGGCAAACAACGGAATGATTATATAATTCACTAGCGGGTGCAATGAGTCTTCCAGGTCTTGAAGCGGAGATATAACCTTGTCGGTAGCCGATTCCATTTCCTTAAGCCAGTTCAGCTGTTCCTTTGACAGGAAACGGCTCTGCTCCAGTTTGTCATCTTCAGATGAAGAGAACTTGCCTATCCTGTCGCGTATTGTCATTATATAATTCTTGGGCGCATACATAGGGGTTGCTGGCACACAGAATGCCACCAACACTCCCGCTATCGTGGGGTGAATTCCTGAATTCAAGAACAGGAACCACACTATGCCCCCCAATGACACATAAAAAATCTTGCTCTTTATATGCAAGAGTTCTGAACCAAGCACCAATAATGTTAATACACCTAAAGAATACAGCAACAACTTATATTCTATGCCAGTGGAATAAAATGTAGCTATCACTAGGATTCCTCCTATATCGTCTACCACGGCAAGCGTAGTAAGGAAAATCTTCAGAGAGAGCGGCACTCGCTTACCTAGCATAGCAAGCACACCTAACGAGAATGCAATGTCGGTAGCCATAGGTATGGCTGCTCCTTTAATATATTCGGTTCCATATCCTAACGCATAGAAAATGCACACGGGCACAATCATACCTCCCACCGCAGCCAGTATAGGCAACAGGGCTTTGCGGAATGATGATAATTCTCCTACAAGCACTTCACGCTTTATTTCCAACCCGATTGTAAAAAAGAATATTGCCATCAATGCATCATTGATAAACTGCATGAACGACATCGTTTCACCATGATGACTAAATACATTGAAGCCACCAACTTCCAATGATACAGGTTTATTCCATAACTCAAAATAATAATTATTCAATCCTGGTATATTGGCTACAATCAACGCCAATATTGTTGCGACTATGAGGACATTTCCGCCCTGAGCATATTCCTTCACAGTCTTCTTAGCTGTATAAAAAATTCTTGCCATAACTATTTTGCAGGTTTATAATTCAGTAATACAACAAATTTAGGGCAATAATGCCCGTTTTCAAAATATAATTAAAAAATGCACCACTTTCGCAGTGCATTACACTATAAATTCTATCAATCCAGTTTCAAAACTGCAAGGAACGCCTTTTGAGGCACTTCAACAGTACCGATCTGCTTCATTCGTTTCTTTCCGGCTTTCTGTTTTTCCAGCAACTTGCGCTTACGGCTCACATCACCGCCATAACACTTGGCTGTCACATCTTTTCTCACAGCCTTAATAGTTTCTCGAGCTATAATCTTGGCGCCGATTGCAGCTTGTATTGCTATATCGAATTGCTGACGAGGGATAAGTTCTTTTAGTTTCTCGCACATGCGACGACCGAATGTCACTGCATTGTCAAAATGGGTAAGCGTACTCAAGGCGTCAACAGGTTCTCCATTCAGCAAAATATCCAGTTTGATAAGCTTTGACGGACGGAAATCATGAAGATGATAGTCAAACGACGCATATCCCTTGGAAATGCTCTTAAGCTTATCATAGAAGTCTATCACGATTTCTCCCAATGGCAAATCAAAGAATATCTCAACGCGATTTCCTGATATATATTCCTGCTTAACCAACTCGCCACGCTTGCCAAGGCACAATGTCATTATAGGACCTATGTAATCGGTTGCAGTAATAATTGAAGCCCTGATATACGGTTCTTCTATATGATCAATAAGTGTTAGGTCAGGCAATCCGGCGGGATTATGCACTTCGGTCATATTACCCTTCTTGTCATAAATCTTATACGACACATTAGGCACCGTAGTGATTACATCCATATTGAATTCGCGACTCAGGCGTTCCTGGATAATTTCCATGTGAAGCAATCCCAAGAAACCGCAACGGAAACCAAAGCCCAAAGCTACCGACGACTCTGGTTGGAATGTTAAAGATGCATCATTGAGCTGCAGTTTCTCAAGCGATGCCCGCAGGTTTTCATAATCTTCGGTCTCTATAGGATATACGCCTGCAAAGACCATAGGCTTCACTTCCTGGAATCCGGAAATAGCGCTCTCGCAAGGATTTGACACATGAGTAATCGTGTCTCCCACTTTCACCTCCTTTGAAGTCTTTATTCCAGAAATAATGTATCCCACATTACCAGCCGATAATTCATTGCAAGGCATCATGTTCAATTTCAATACACCTATTTCATCGGCATGATATTCCTTTTCTGTACTTACAAACTTCACAAAATCATTTTTGCTTATAGATCCATTCACAATCTTGAAGTATGCTATAATTCCGCGGAATGGATTGAACACTGAGTCGAAAATCAATGCTTGCAATGGAGCTTTAGGATCGCCCTTTGGTGCTGGCACTCGTGTAACGATAGCTTCTAGCACATCATCAACACCGATACCTGTTTTCCCACTGGCACGCACTATTTCTTCACGCTTGCAACCAAGCAAATCGATAATCTGGTCTTCAACTTCCTCGGGCTTCGCGCTATCCAAATCCACTTTATTGATTACAGGTATTATTTCCAAATCGTTATCTATAGCCATATACAAGTTGGAAATAGTTTGTGCCTGCACTCCTTGCGTTGCGTCTACAATAAGCAAGGCACCCTCACACGCAGCTATCGAGCGTGACACTTCATAAGAGAAATCGACATGCCCAGGGGTATCAATAAGGTTCAGGGTATACTCCTCTCCCCCATGTACATACTTCATTTGTATGGCATGGCTTTTTATCGTGATACCTCGTTCACGCTCCAGATCCATATCGTCCAGAACTTGGTTCTGAAGTTCTTTTCCGCCTACGGTATTGGTATATTCTAGCAATCGGTCGGCAAGTGTACTCTTACCATGGTCAATATGCGCTATAATACAGAAATTTCGTATCTTTTCCATTAAATATTCGTGTCTGCTTATTTTATAGTGCAAATTTACTCATTTTTTTTTATTTTCACTATTCCTACTACCAGCCTGCAGCACTTTATATGAATTTTCATTCATCTTCGCTCGGGCGACGGGCAATCTGAGTCAAGCCGTCATTAAATCTTGCATTGGCATGACTGCCGTCACAGAACGGTTTATTCCTGGATTTTCCACATCGGCACAAAGTCATTCGATTGCGTATTTCATAAGGTTCGTTTTCGGCACTTATCAGCTTGATACCACCTTTTACTCTTATGGGACCGCTCACCTTTATCCCAGGATCTTCAACAATTGATAACGAAGGTGCGAAATCGGGTTCAAGCAGTTTGCCGCTTTTCTTGTCCCACAGCGACAATCTGCCGCTAGGACAATGACACACTTCGCGCTTAGCCGATTCTACTTCGTCATCGGTACGGGCATCATGCACGGAGTTCCATATACTGCCTTTTTCTTCGCAGAATCTGGCAAATGCACACAATCCGCCATTGTCATGAAGAACAAGACGCTCTCCCTCTATCACATCTACCTGTTCGGAATCGGTTACATGCTTCGCTGTTTCTGACGAATCCCATTCATGACAATTATGAGAGCCATCACAATAAGGCTTGTCAGCAGAAGCACCACAGCGACATAATTCCATAGGATCCTTACCGGCAAACTTAAGTGTTCCTTTACGATATATCCAAGGGGTTCCATTTTCATTAGGTATTACTATTTCTTGGTCTAATGGCGGATTTCCATACACTAGATAAGGGCCACCTTTCATAACTCTTATATAAATATGCGCGGGCGCTTTTCTATGCCCCTTATCATGTTCATCTGCCATAACATTAAATTTATTATTTTCTATAAAAGAAACATAAATAGCACTAGTCTAGTTCAAAAATATTTTTAAAAAAACTCTTGCAGACATACATAAACAACAAATGCCCCAATCGGGGCATTTGTACTATTATTCTTATAGTTATTATATAGTGCGATGAATTTCCACTCCATCTACATATATTGCACTGAATGGTCTTGCAGGACACACATACTCGCATGCTCCGCATCCTATACAGCGTTCTGCATCAATTACCGGGAACTTAGGTGAATCGGGATTATTTTCATCTAGCGGCGCCATTACGATAGCTCCGTTAGGACAATGGCGCTCGCAGTTGCCGCACGCGACACCATCACGCAGAACAATACAGTTTTCTTTTACCCATTTGGCCGTACCTATCTTGCGCATCATCTTCTCTTCTTTTGGTAACGGACGAATTGCATCGGTTGGACACACTTCAGCACAACGGGTACACTCTGGACGGCAAAATCCTGTTTCATAACTCATTTCGGGTTGCATAAACCTATCAAGCGATTGCGATGGGCGCAACACTCCGTTAGGACACGCACTCACGCACAATTGACAAGCAGTACAATGCTGAGTGAAATTATCCAGCGACACAGCTCCTCCTGGAACAAGCGGTGTATTCCTGTTAGGCACTTTCTTGTCCTCCAGCACCGCTAGACCGCCATCAACCGTCTTTTCTTCGGCATGCAGCGCTGCAGTTGCTACAGCAGCGCCAGCTATAGCCATGAATTGACGACGGGAAGAATCCACTTTTTCATTCCCTACATTCACCTTTACCAATTTAACTCTGCCATATTTTATTGCACCTTTACTACAACTTTCAAGACAATCCATGCAAGCAACACAACGGCTATAATCAATCTTGTGATTTTCGGAGTCTATACATGATGCTTTGCATGTGCGCGAGCATTTCTTACAATTTATGCACTTCGTCGTATCTATATACGGCTTTAGCAATGAGAACCTCGCAAAGAATCCCAACACAGTCCCTACGGGGCATATTGTATTGCAGTAAGTTCTGCCATTACGCCATGCTAGTACTGCTACCAGAACAAATGTCACGGCCGATACAATGAATGTAGCAATGCTCTTGATATGCACATCTACTTCATAGAAAGCATAGCTACCGGCACGCTCAGCAAAATAGGCAAAGACATTATTCACACTTCCATAAACGGGAGCCAGCAAATTAGATACAATTCTGCCGTATGAGCTATAAGGGGCCAGTATCGACACGATTGCCCCGATACCTGCAACCATACATGCTATAAACAGAACAAGCATTCCATACCTCAACCAGTGCTTTCCCTTTGAATATGAAAAACGAAGGTTCTTTCCCTTACGCTTGCCCGAAATCCAAGAAACTAAATCCTGAAATACTCCCATCGGACATATAACAGAACAGTATACTCTGCCAAACAATAATGTCAAGACAAGCAATCCTACAATCACAGCCACATTAACAGCCATCACAGCAGGAAGGAACTGAACAGATGCCACCCATGATAAATACCGATGAATGGTTCCTGTAAAATCCAAAAATAACAAAGTAACCAACGCAAAAAACAGCGTTGCAAGAATTATTCTAATTTTTCGTAACATGATGTTCTGTTTTAAGCGTTTTCATTTCGTTTCAGATTCTCTACAAAATCGTCTATCATGCGCATATTATCAACAATAGGTATACGCTGCGGACAATGTTCCTCACACTTGTAACAGCCCACACAATGGTCGGCCTGACGAAGACGGGGCACACTGCGGTCATATCCTACAAGGAACGCCCTGCGTGCCTTTGCATAATCTTCATCTTGAATATTATCTGTGAAATTACCTTCATTAATACATTTATTATAATGCGAGAATATACCTGGAATGTCAAGGCCGTAAGGACATGGCATACAATACTGACAAGATGTGCAGCCTATCAACGGGAAGTTAAGTATAAGTTCTGCGGCCCGGTTTATCATCTTGTACTCTTCCTCATTAAGCGGCTCCAATGGAGAATATGTACGGATATTATCCTGCAGATGCTCCATATATGTCATACCGCTCAATACTGTAAGTATTCCCTTTGGAGTTCCGGCATAACGGAATGCCCATGATGCAGCCGACACATCGGGATTGGCACGCTGGAACATTTCCAGTATCTTATGATTCAGTTTTGCCAATGCTCCACCTCTCAACGGTTCCATTATCACCACAGGAATGTTTCGCTTTTCCAGTTCCTCATACAGATAGTCGGCATTAGCATCGCCTTCAGCATTTTCCCAGTCGATATAATTCATCTGTATCTGCACAAAATCCCATTTATACTTGTCGTGATGTTCTAGCAGATAATCAAAGCAGGACACATCACCATGATAAGAGAAACCCAGATTCCTTATTTTTCCTGCCTCGCGTTCTTTCAGCAAGAAGTCCAGTATTCCATTATCTAGATAACGCGCATGCAAATTTTCCATGCCTCCCATACCTATTCCATGCAGAAGCATGTAATCGATATAATCCACTTGCAATTCCTTGAATGACTTGTGGTACATCTTCACCCCTTCTTCATAGCTCCATGTACTTCGTGCAAAATTAGACAATTTAGTAGCAATATAGTATTTGCTCCGGTCATGACGGCTCAAGGCGATACCCATAGCGCGTTCCGACAATCCCTTGCAATATGCCGGAGATGTATCGAAGTAGTTTATACCATGCTCTATTGCATAGTCCACATGACGGTTCACCATATCCTGGTCTATCATGTCGAAACTTTCACGCGCACTAGTGTTGGACACTGTAGGCAGACGCATACATCCATAACCCAATATTGATATTTTCTCCCCTTTATTATTCAGGCGGTAAGTCATTTTATCCTTCGGCACTTCCTGCGTAGCCTTTTGCTTTTCGACCGGCGCACTGCACCCTGCCATAGTCGCAGCTACTACTGCACTGCTACCAGCAACCGACTTCAAGAAGCCTCGACGGCTCACTTTATTTTCCATAACCATAGTAGTTTAAATACAGCCTTAAAGATACTTCAATTTCACAAATTTAAAAACATATTTATTAAAAAACCTTCCAAAAAACAGTGTTTTGAATTATTCGCTTTTAAAAATTTGCACTTATGTTATTGTTTTGCATTTTATTATCACTATATTTGTAAATTATAGGATTATATGAATGTAATACGCACCCACATTACATTGAATATTAGCCTAAAATCTTAGAAAATAGACTATTTTTAACTAACAATTAATACTAACTTAAAACTAACTAAACATGAGAAAAATTTTTCTTTCACTTGCATTAGTTGCAAGTTTCGTAGCTTCGGCACAACTTATTAATGTGGGAGCTATCGAGAAAGTAAACCTTCCTGCTGGTGTGGTTGCTGCACAAACAGCAATCAGTCCTGATGGTTCGTTTGCGGTTATTCACAACAATGGTGGTTTGTCAAAAGTTGATTTGGCAACAGGTAAAACAGCAATGATTGCTCAAAGTGCTGCTTTCCTTGAAGTTAAAATCAGCGAAGATGGTTCTACTATCGTTTATCGCGAACCAAGTTACGAAGGTAAGTTGCGTTACACTACTCTAAAGAGCGTTAACATGAACAACGGTAAATCAACTACTATCGTTGCTCCAACTCGCAACCTTCAAGGTTTTACTCTTTCAAACAACAATGTGGCAGCCGTGGATAACGGTAAGTTTACAAGTAAGAACATTGACGGAACAGCCGGTGCTCTTATTCCTGTTGCATCTATTAATAAAGGTGCGCTTTGCGTGACTGTGAATGGTATTACCAACAACATTTCTCCTCAAGGAGCTGAAGGACAAAGCTATCTATGGCCTTCTATCTCTCCCGACGGCAAACAAGTTCTTTATTATCTATCAGGGACAGGCGCATTTGTATGTAACCTAGATGGTTCAAATGCTGTTTTTGTAGGAAATATGCGTGCTCCAAAATGGATCGATAATTCTATCGTTGTCGGTATGGACGACAGAGATAATGGCGAAAATGTAACTTCATCTAAACTTATTGCCGCTTCAGCAGACGGAAAGGTTAAACAAGACTTAACACTTGATTCTTCAATGGCTATGTATCCATCTGCTTCGGCCGACGGTTCTAAATTAACCTTCGTTACAGCAGGTGGCGAACTTTTCGTTATGAGTATTAACAAATAAATCAAACTACTATGAAATTAAAAAATATAATTACTTCAGTAGCAATGGCTATGGGAGTTTGCTTTGCTACTTCAGCACAAACTTCAGTTACAGACATTCGCATCTATATTAATCCTGGTCACGGCTCTTGGTCGGCAAGTTGTCGCCCGATGTCTACAGTTAAGCATGGCGAAAACAATGCTTATTCTGATGCCAACAATGATACAACAAACTTCTTTGAATCAAACACCAATCTACAGAAGTGTTTTGGTTTGATGGAAAAACTAATTGATTATGGGGTGCCTTTTGATCGCACAAAAAATCAAACTAATAGTAATATTCATCGCGTGGGTGCAGCTCTAGACTTGTCACAAACTAATATTGTAATGAGTCGTGTAAAGAGTGGCGCATGGCCTGCATATACCGATTATACTAATCATACAGAAAATCCGGATACAGATTATTACAACCGCTATCTTTCTGTAATCTCTGCCGAAGCTGAAACATGGAATGCTGATATGTTTATTTCTGTTCACTCAAATGCAGCATCAAATAATACAACAAATTATTTGTATTTTGCAATTGATGGTTATGGTAGCGACACAGCAAAAGATAATCTGTCAAAAGAAATGAGCCGTTGCGGTTGGAACCATAGTATTCTTGACCGCCACCAAGCATGGACACACTACGACTATACAATGACTGCAGCTGATGTTGCTGCAGGTAAGGGCAAAATCGGCAAGCAAGAACTTGGAGTGTTGAGACACAGCATTCCGGGCTACTTGGTAGAAGGTTATTTCCACACTTATGAACCTGGTCGTCACCGTGCTATGAACTGGGACGTAGACCACATGGAAGGTGTTACTTATGCTCGTGGTGTTGCCGACTACTATGGTTGGACTAAAGAAAGTACAGGTGATATTTATGGTATCGTTCGCGACCTACATGAAAAGTTTACTCATACACACTATCATGGCCGTGCAGGTACCGATGATGTATATAAGCCTCTTAACGATGTAGTTGTTACTCTAAAGAAAGACGGTACTGAAGTTGCTAAATACACTACCGATGACGAATACAATGGAGCATTCGTTTTTGCAGGCGTAGCTCCTGGTGATTATACTTTGGAATTTGCTCATGCTGAGTATAAGCCATGTGAACCTGTTGCAGTAACAGTAAAAGCTGCAGCAACTTCTTATCCAAAGGCTTTCTTGGAAAGCACTAGCTATGTTCCTCCTAAAATTAATTATGTAAACTATCCTGACTCTCTTCTAGGAAAGGATTATGTTCTTGCTGAAGCATATAATGTGAAGGGTGAAGAAAGTAGCCTTCTAGCTGAAAAACTAGCAGGTAAGATTGTTCGCCGTCAAATCATTCGCGACAACAAACTCTATGTTCTTGCTCTTGACGAAGCTAACGAACCATACATCTATCTTGCCGACCTAAAGGCTAAGACTGTTGCTGAACTTGACAAAGCGGCTGTGGTAATGAGTGCTAACGGTCGCATGAAGATTTCCGATATCGCTCTAACTGCCGACCATGTTCTTGTTGCTGGTGGCGTAGCTAAAGTTCATTATAGTGCTAACATTGCTAATGAAGATAGCGAAACTCGCGGTGCTGTAAACTATTACAAGTGGACAACAAATGAAGAAACCGGTTTGCCGGAAACTTGTGAATTGTGGTTCTCTACTGAATATTCTTGCAACTACAATCGTGGTATAATGGGCAATACTTTTGCTTACACAGGTACAATTGAAGATGGTAGCATTATCACTTCTTGCTATCATGGCACTCACACTTCAAACATTGCAATGCGTATCGCTCAGATTGCAATTCTAGAAGGCGCTAAAGCTAGCGAAAACTTAGTTGAAACTTGGGACGATGCAATTGAATCTTATTTCTTTGCTGATGCATTGAGTGACAACTATGATTTCCAATTAATGGTTTCTCCTCGTGACAAGAAGAACTTTGTATTTGATGGTAACAAGATTTCACCTCTTGAATGGGCATTGGCAGAAACTGGTAATGTTCCAAGTGTTTTGGGTAGAAATGAAGGTATCGCAGCAAAGGTTAATGGCGCTAACTACTTCAAGTATGCAGGTAAAGATATTATGGTTGCTCCTGCTATAAATGAAGATGGTAAGATTACTGGTATTAAGGCGTTTGATATTACAAACGGTCTTGATAAGGCGGTAGAAATAAAGGTTAACGGAACTGAAATTGAAGCAGCAGAATACACTTATGCTTCAGCTCATGGCGAATTAGCACTGGATATTGATACAAGCGATCGTGAAAATCCGGTTGTTGTAGGTGCTGAAATTGAATTATTCCTAGTTGTTGATGGTAAAACATATAAATACACAACAGCCGGAGTAGATCAACCGGCAGTAGCAGGTGT
>JAFOXR010000075.1 GCA_017391675.1 Muribaculaceae bacterium | reverse complement strand
GGAACTTTCAGCTTTGGAGATGTGTTCTCTACTGTCACGATAAGGCTTGCTTCGCAGCCGTTGTAGGTAGCCTTAAGAACATGGCTGCCGCTGCCGTTGGCGTTAAGGGTGGCGCCGTCGTTAACGATTTCGCCAAGACCTGAAGGGCATGACAGCTTTACGCCCTTAACATCGGTGCTCACTAGCACGCCGTACTTGTTGTAGCCGTAGAAGCCTGATGGGGTATAGTATCCGTATTTCGGAAGGGTCTTGTTAAGGTCCTTGAAGCGGATTTCGGCAATCTCGCTGTCGTCGGGACATACGGCTACAGCATAAACGCCGTTTGTGACAGCACGCAATGCACCTCCGCTTGGCACATTGCACACACCATTTGTACCAAGATTCTTCACATACAATGTACTTGAGCCTCCGCCGTCAAAATTCATTGCTTCAGTACATCCTGTTTGTTTCATGATGTCAGCCAAAACTTTTGTTCTACATCCGTCCGACACGCCTGGATTACGGCCATCAACAACAAGCAACACTACTTTTGTTCCAGTAGCATCGTAACCGATAGCGGTGCGAGGCTGATTTGTTGGAAGGTGATCAATTATATTTGCATTTTCAGTTTCCTGAACTACGCCACCCTTCAAAAGAACAGGACAACCACCTACCGACCAAACAGGATTGTATGCTTTGCCTTCGGCTGTTGTAGCACTCATTGACACTTCAAGCTCTTCGCCAACGGTTAAGCCATCCACGAAAGTTTTTGAAGTACCATGACCCGACAGCACATACGAACCGGCGGGTATTGCCATAGAGCCAGCAGTTGCAGGAGCCCCTGTCACCTTCATCTTCACAGATTTGCCCAATGAGATTGTCGCACCAGACTCTACTGGAGTAAGCAGCACTTCAGAGCCATAAGCATTAGTTCCAGTATTTGAGCTGAAACGAGATGTATAAAGAATCAGTTCATCTTGTCCTCGTCCACTATTGATATTAGATAGAGCACATGAAGTTCCATCGGCTCTTTTCACATTTCCAGAGAATGAAAGTTTACCAAGATAAGGAGTTTTTGACTCATCTATTGACCATTCAAGCCAATTAGCACCATTACCTATATTATAAACTTCCGAATTTATAACATTGGTTCCATTAGGCTGACCTGTGGTCATATTGAAGAAATCAGCATTAACTCCAGCAAAGTACAATTCTCCCGGCTTGCTGTTTGTAGTAGCCATTACAGGCACAGTTGCAGTAGCAAGGATTTTATCCTTAGCTTTAACAACACGCATCTGCACATTCTTATCACTTAAATCGGTTGTCGTATAGAACACTCGCAAATCCAATGTACCTGCAAGTTTTAAGGAGGTTTGAGTTGTTCCAGGACCCACTTTAACATGAGCCAAAGTATCCACTGTATATTCCACCCCTTGCAGAGCCCATTTTCCCGAAGCCATTGCTGCCATTGACAGCATAGCCAGAGAAAGTAACAATGTTATTTTTTTCATTTATATATGTTTTAACATTTATTATTTCACTATCAGTCTGGCTGCCTTAACGCCTTCTACTGTCTTAACGCTCACCAAGTAGATGCCTGACGACAAGCCTTCGGTTGAAACCTCTACGCCTGTGCCCTGCTTGACTACAGCTCCGTTAAGCGAGCTTACTGCATATGATACTGCCTCGCTCACGCCAAAACGCACGATTGAGCCAGATTCTACCGGATTAGGGCTCAACTGCAATGCGCTCTTCTCGCCTGCTTCTATGCCTTCTACCGCACTCGCTCCTGGAACTGAGTTGTATACCCAGCTAACCTTTGGCAACTCGATCTTATGCGATTCCTTGGTGATTGTAAGGAATGAGAACTTGATGCCGGTCAACAGGAACGGATAGCTGCCTGCATAGGAAGTATCCAGTATCTCGGACATTGCTATGTCCACCTTGTTGTTCTGGTTCT
>JAFOXR010000074.1 GCA_017391675.1 Muribaculaceae bacterium | reverse complement strand
TTCGTCCAATGTGGGATGAAGATTTTAGTGATGGTTTAAGATAATAAATAGTTTGAGATAAACTTTGTTTCATAAATGAATTGTTTGCGGTGAATCCTTTTAGGGTTCACCGTTTTTTTAATGTGTTTTGTTTTGAATGGTTTTGTACTTAAGATTCTTTTTAGCCTTTGATGTTCTTAAAATTCATTGCAGGGCATGTGAGGTAATCTGAGATGCGTTTTTTTCTAAACTTTGTGAAAATTGTTACAATTAAGTTCAGAATCACTATCTTTGTGATGATTTATATGCAAATAACGGAAAATAGACTGAAATGGCTGAATCTACCAATAAAGAAAAGAAATCAATGAGCGCGTTTACTAAGGGCGTGATTAAGTTTATGTGGGCGGCATTTGCTGTGTGCATAGTGGTTGCTGTGATAATATTCGCACTAATATACAATGGCGTGATAGGATACATGCCTCAAATCGAAGAACTTAAAAATCCTACCGATAAATTTGCCTCGGTGGTGATGAGTGATGATGGTGTGGAGTTAGGACGATATTTCCGTGACAAGAGTAATCGTGTATATGTGGACTTTGACGAATTGTCGCCACATCTTACCAATGCGTTGATTGCGACCGAAGATGTGAGATTTGAAGACCATTCGGGAATTGATGCACGCGGTCTATTTCGAGCAATAGTGAAGCGCGGTATCTTCATGCAGAAGAATGCCGGCGGTGGTAGTACAATCACACAGCAGCTAGCAAAACTGCTATATTCGCCGAAGTCGGAAACAGTAATGGAGCGCTTGATGCAGAAACCCATTGAATGGGTGATTGCTGTAAAGCTTGAACGCTTCTATACCAAAGACGAGATAATAAAGATGTATTTCAATCAGTTTGACTTCCTGAATAATGCTGTAGGAATCAAAACGGCTGCGTATGTATATTTCGGAAAAGATCCAAAAGACCTTAATATTGAGGAAGCTGCTACTCTGGTGGGAATGGCAAAGAATCCGTCATATTTCAATCCTGTGCGTTTCCGTGACCGAACAAGAGGCCGCAGAAATGTTGTTCTCGGACAGATGTATAGGGCTGATATGATTACTAAGGCTGAACGCGATTCGCTGAAAGAATTGCCGCTTGTGCTTGATTATCACAAGGTGGACCATAAGGAAGGTCTTGCACCTTATTTCCGTGAAGAATTGCGCCGTATGCTTACTGCAAAGAAACCTAGCCCTGATGATGAGATTTACCGCTGGAACAAGCAGGGCTATGTAGACGATTCTATTGCATGGGTAAACAATCCGCTGTATGGCTGGTGCGCAAAGAATACCAAACCTGACGGTACTCACTATAATGTATATACCGACGGATTGAAAATACACACAACTATAGATTCAAGAATGCAGCGTTATGGCGAAAAGGCTCTTGTAGACCATTTGTCAAAGGACTTGTTGCCAAAGTTCAAGCGTGAAAAGCGCGGTATGCAGAATCCGTACACCAATAACCGTAATGAACTTACCGCTGAACAGAAAGAAGGCTTGATAAATAAAGCAATCAAGTCTACCGAGCGTCATCGCATATTGAAAAAGGCAGGATATAGCGATGAGGAGATAATGAAGATTTTCAAGACAGAGCGTGAAATGAGAGTGTTCTCCTATGACGGACTGCTTGATACTGTGATGACGCCATATGACTCGTTGCTATACACAAAATCATTCTTGCGTGCAGGCATGATGTCAATGGACCCTGTTACTGGATATGTTAAGGCGTATGTGGGCGGACCAAATTTCTCATTCTTCCAGTATGATATGGTGTCAACAGGCCGTCGTCAGATAGGTTCAACAGTAAAGCCGTTCTTGTATACATACGCTATGGAAGAAGGATTTACACCATGTGACCAGTTCCTTAATGCTCAGCCGGTAATTCTTGATGCGAATGGCAGGGAATGGGCGCCTCGTAATGCTAGTAAGGCTAGAGTGGGCGAAATGGTAGATCTTCGTTGGGCATTGACCAACTCAAATAACTGGATTTCGGCTCGTCTTATGGAAAGTCTGTCGCCAGTGGCGCTTGTTCGTCTGATGCACAATTTCGGTATAACAAATCATCTGGATCCGGTAATCTCATTGTGCCTTGGTCCAGTAGATGTGTCGGTGCGTGAAATGGTGTCGGCATATACAGCTTTTGCCAATAAGGGCATGCGAGTAGATCCGTTGTATGTTACAAGCATTACAGATAATCAAGGTAATGTGATAACCGACTTTGTGGCTCAGCACACCGAAGTTATCAGCGAGGAGGCATATTATAAGATACTTTCAATACTGCTCAATGTCGTGGATTATGGAACCGGTGGCCGTGTGCGCCGCGCTCCGTACAATATCACTGCTCAGATGGGAGGAAAAACTGGTACAACAAACTTCAACGCCGATGGTTGGTTCATGGGATTCACTCCTCAACTTGTCACAGGTGTGTGGGTAGGTGGAGATGAGAGATACATTCACTTCAACAGCATGGCCGAAGGTCAGGGTGCTTCAATGGCATTGCCTATCTACGGAAAGTACATGAGTAGCGTATATGCCGACAGTACATTGCATTATAAACAGGATATACGCTTCGTTTTCCCAAAAAACTTTAATCCATGTCACAAGGAAGAACTTGGTGGCGTGCCAATTGATGAGTTGGAGACTTCGGCTGAGGAAAAGGCTATAGAAGGAGTGTTTGACTAATGTATTAAAATACAATTAAAAGTTGAATTTGTCGTTCAGTATTCGTCCTTCCAGTTTCTTTGCAATGCGGCGGTAATCCTTGGTTTTTATAAAGTCTCGGATAATCTCCACATGTTCCATATTGTGAATGTCGCTTCCAAGGAAATCTATTAAATCGTTGTTCAGCAACCATTCGGCATTGCTGAGAGCTCGTCTTCCGAAATATCCGGTAAATGACATCAGGTTTACTTGGAACAGAGCGCCCGCATTGTGCAGCTGCTTGAAACGCTCCTTTCTGTCGGTATAATATGGGAATCGTTCAGGGTGTGCCATTATGGGCGTGAAATTCTTGAGCTGAAGATCAAAAATGATATCGTCTAGATCAAGCCTTTCTTGCTGATAGGCATTCTCGATTAGAATATGTTCGTCGGGCATAGGAATGAAAATATCCTTGCCGAATTGAGCCAAAGAAAATTCATCAAGTCTGTATTCGGCCGATACGGCAAATTTTACATCAAGTCCTGATGTTTCCATTGCTTTGCAGAACACTTCATAGGCAGCCTTGATGGTGTCGGGGTTGTTCTCAAAAGTGGATTTAGTGATGTGTGGAGTGAGAATGATTTGATTGATTCCCATATCCATTTGTGCCTTTATAAGTTCAATGGCATTGTTTAGATCTTTAGCGCCGTGATCCACTCCAGGAAGTATGTGACAATGCACATCGGTGGAGTAAAAAAGCTTGGCATTTGTCTTTTTTCTGAAGAAATTAAACATAAAGCGTTTTATTTTGATTTTTAGTGATGCAAAAATACTGTTTTTTTTTGCTTTAAGGACAAAATAATATAACTTTGTGTTATTAATAAAAATTAATCTTAATAATATCTTTCAATAAAAAGTTGTGCTATGACAAAAAAATTGAAAATCCGTGATCTTACACTGCGTGACGGCCAACAATCGCTGTTTGCTACACGCTTAAGTCAACAAAGCATTGACAAGTTGCTTCCTTACTATCTTGAAGCAGGATTCTATGCAATGGAAGTGTGGGGTGGTGCAGTACCCGATTCAGTGATGCGCTATCTTGATGAAAGTCCATGGGTGCGCTTGAAGAGCATCAGTGACAAGATTCAAGGCAAGTCTTATCTTACTGCATTGTCTCGTGGCCGTAACCTATTCGGATATGTGCCTTATCCAACATCGGTTATCGAAGGTTTCTATAAGGAAGCTATCGCTAACGGACTTGGAATTATGCGTATATTTGACGCCTTGAACGACCTTGATAATGTGAAAGAGTCGGTAGAAATAATCAACAAACTTGGTGGTATACCTGATGGTGCAGTGTGCTACACTGTTGACCCTAAAGATGAACCAGTAGAGGTTGAAATAGAAGTTGAAGAAGAAGTTCCTGCAAAAGGCTTCTTTGCCAAATTGATGGGCAAGAAAGAAATCGTAAAGACCGTGAAGAAGGTTAAGCAAGAACCTGAAAAGATCTTCACCGATGACTATTTCGTTGAAAAAGCCAAGGGATATGAAAAGTTAGGCGCAAAGATTATTACGCTTAAAGATATGGCAGGATTGGTGAATCCAGCTCGTATTGCAACTCTTATGCCACGCTTGAAAGCAGCCGTTAATGTACCTATTGATTTCCATACTCACTGTACTCCAGGCTATGGTCTAGCATCTGGCTTGATGGCAATACTTCACGATGTGGATATTCTAGACACAAATATATGGTGGTTTGGTGAAGGTTCTGCTGCTCCAGCAATCGAACTGATCTATGTCTTTGCAAAGAAATTGGGCGTAGAGGTAGAAGTGAATATGGAAGCTGTGGGCAAGATTCGTGAAGAATTGAAGGGAATCCGTGAAGGATTGAAGGACTTCGACTTGCACAAGGATAACTTCCCAAAACCATTCGATCCATTGAAGGACGAACTTCCTGCCGAAATCGATGCTCAATTTGACAAAGCTATTGAAGCAGCTAAGGCTAATGATGAAGCAGCTCTTCTTGCAGCTTGTCATGCAATTGAAGAATATTTCAACTTCCCAAAACCAAATCTTATTGTTAAGGAAGCTGAAGTTCCAGGCGGTATGTATTCAAACATGGTGGCTCAGCTACGCCAGTTGAAGGCAGAAGATGTGCTTGAAGATGCAATGAAGCTTATCCCAAAGGTGCGTCGCGATGCGGGTTTGGTTCCTCTAGTAACACCTACTAGCCAGATTGTAGGCAGCCAGGCTGTGATGGTGGCGTTAAGCCGCAAAGCAGGAAATGAAGACTATAAGAATGTGTCAAATCAGTTCTCTTCTCTAGTTCGTGGTGAATATGGTAAGACACCAGTTGCAATTGATCCTGCATTCCGCAAACAAATAACAGGAAGCGAACAGGAAGTTCCTTATGATGTAAATTCATACAAGAGCCCTGAAAATCCTGTGTTGGCAAAATATGGCAATGTTAAGCTAGCTAAGGATAATCAGGAATACTTGCTACTTGAATTGTTGCCTACAGTAGCTAAAACATTCTTGGAAAATCGCCGTGCTGAAGAATTTGAAGCAGCAGGAGGATCGGCAGCAGCTGCTCCAGTTGAAGAAAAGCCAGCAGCAGTATCGGCTGATGGCCCTGTAACAGGTCCTACTTTGAATGCTCCAATGGGCGGTACAGTTGTAGAAATACATGTTAAGCCAGGCGACAAGGTTAAGAAGGGACAATCTCTATTGATGTATGAAGCAATGAAGATGCAGAATGAGATAGAGAGCGAAGGCGACTACACAGTGAAGCGCATACTTGTGAAGCAAGGTGATGTGGTTCAAACTGGTCAGCCAATCATTGAGTTTGAAGATCCTAATGGCGCTGCAGCAGAAGATGGTCCTGTAACAGGTCCTACTTTGAACGCTCCTATGGGTGGAACAGTGATAGAACTTCATGTAAAACCAGGCGATAAGGTTAAGAAGGGTCAATCTCTATTGATGTATGAAGCAATGAAGATGCAGAACGAGATAGAGAGCGAAGGCGATTACACCGTGAAGCGTATCCTTGTAAATGAAGGCGAGGTGATTGCTGCCGGACAACCTATAATCGAGTTCATGTGATAAAAAACGAAATATCCAATGTGAGAGCTGCCAGGTAGTGGCGGCTCTCATTTTTTATTTGCGGAAAAATTGCACGAGGGTTGCGAGTCTCAAAAAAAAAGAGTATCTTTGCACCGCTTTTGTAATCGCTGGCAAGAAAATGAGTGGCTTGTTATGTTGCAAGGGTTTATGTAAAACATTTTAAATAAAAAGAAATGGTAGACTTAATTAAGGTCGCAGAAGAAGCTTTCGCAACAGGAAAGCAACATCCTGAATTTAAAGCAGGTGACACAATCACAGTAGCTTATCGTATCAAGGAAGGTAACAAGGATCGTATTCAGCAATATCGTGGCGTTGTTATCAAGGTAACAGGCGAAGGCTCAAAGAAGCGTTTCACAGTGCGTAAGATTAGTGATAATGTGGGTGTGGAAAGAATTTTCCCAATGGAATCTCCATTTATCGATAGCATCACAGTGAACCGTTATGGTAAAGTGCGTCGCGCAAAACTTTATTACTTGCGTGGTCTTACAGGTAAGAAGGCTCGTATTAAAGAACGCCGCGTAGCAGTTAAGGCAGATTAATACAACACTTAACTTACTCATAAAAAGCTATCCTCAAGAGAGGGTAGCTTTTTTTGTGGTTTTTTTACTGTTGGCATGCTATTTGTGACTTAAAAAGATAGTATCTTTGCATAGTTTTTAGAAAAGGAAAATATAAATACATAAAAATAATAAGATTATGGCTAAGAAAGCATTATTGATGATTCTTGATGGTTGGGGAATCGGAAACAAGACAAAGTCAGATGTTATTTCAGTTACTCCAACTCCTTATTGGGACAGCTTGTTGGCTAACTATCCCCATTCTCAGTTGCAAGCTAGCGGTGAGAATGTAGGTTTGCCTGATGGACAAATGGGTAACTCTGAAGTAGGTCACTTGAATATTGGTGCAGGTCGTGTACTTTATCAAGACCTTGTGAAAATCAATAAGTCTATCCGTGACAAGTCAATCATGGATAATCCTGAAATAAAGAATGCGTTCGGTTACGCAAAGGAAAACGGAAAGGCAATCCACTTTATGGGGTTGACTTCAACAGGTGGCGTACACAGCTCGCTTGAACATGTATATGCACTTTGCGATATCGCAAAAGAATATGGATTGAAAGATGTGTTTATCCATTGCTTTATGGACGGTCGTGACACCGACCCCAAGAGCGGTAAGGGCTTTATTGCCGACCTTCAGGCTCATTGCGATAAGAGCGCAGGCGTGATAGCTTCAATTATCGGCCGTTATTATGCAATGGACCGTGATAAGCGTTGGGACCGTGTGAAGGTTGCTTACGATATGCTAGTGAATGGCAAGGGTGAAGAAGCTACCGATATGGTTGCGGCAGTACAGAAGTCTTACGATAACGATGTTACCGATGAATTCATGCTTCCTATCGTGAACAGCTCAGTGAATGGCGGTACAATTAAGGAAGGCGATGTTGTTCTTTTCTATAACTATCGTAACGACCGTGCGAAAGAACTTACTATCGTACTTACACAAGAAGACATGCCAGCTGAAGGAATGAATACTATTCCAAATCTTCAGTACTATTGCATGACTCCATATGATGCATCTTTCAAGGGTGTTCATATTCTGTTTGACAAAGAAAATGTAAACAACACAATAGGTGAATATGTGGCATCACTTGGAAAGAAGCAGCTTCACATTGCCGAAACTGAAAAGTATGCGCATGTTACATTCTTCTTCAATGGTGGCCGTGAAACCCCATACGAAGGAGAAGACCGCATTCTAGTTCCTTCTCCAAAGGTGGCTACTTACGATTTGCAACCAGAAATGAGTGCGCCAGAAGTGGCAGATAAACTGGCTGATGCAATCAAGACTCAGCAATATGATTTCATTGTTGTGAATTTTGCAAACGGTGACATGGTGGGCCATACAGGTATTTATGAGGCTATCGAAAAGGCTGTAGTTACAGTAGATAAGTGTGTGGAAGAAGTTGTTGAAGCAGCTAAGGCTAACGACTATGAGGTAATTATTATTGCCGACCATGGAAATGCCGACAATGCTATCAATGAAGACGGAACACCAAACACAGCTCACTCATTGAATCCTGTTCCTTGTGTCTATGTAACCGATAATAAAGATGCTAAGATAGAGGACGGAATCCTGGCTGATGTGGCACCTACATTACTTCACATAATGGGATTGCCTCAGCCTGCTGAAATGACAGGTAAGGATTTGATAAAGTAAAGAGAAAATATTGATTTTAAATGCCCCAATCGGGGCATTTTTTTGTTAGTGCTTGATAGGTTGAGAGATTTTTTTTAACTTCGTAAAGATATTGAGACATGAAAACCATTCAGTATAGTATTGTTATGAAAATTCGTAATTTTATATTATGGCTAGCAATTGTTTTGCCCGGAGTGTGCGAGGCAAGTGCTGAGCATCTTGTGATATTGACAACCAATGATTTGCATAGTGTAATAACACCCGATGTAGATGGCAGAGGCGGAGTCTTGCGCCGTAAAGTGCTTTTTGACAGTGTGCGTGTAGCAGAGAAGAATGTAATTCGTATCGATGCCGGCGATGCTGTGCAGGGTACTGTTTATTTTTCGGAGTTCGGTGGAGAAGTTGAATACAAGATGATGGACCTGCTTGGTTATGATATGAACATTACGGGGAATCATGAGTTTGATAATGGAATAGAAGCGCTAGCGAAATATTACAAGAATTTGAAATCCACAGCTATATCTTCAAACTATGATTTTTCGGGGACATTGCTAGAAGGAATGTTTGAACCGTATGTGATTAAAGAGTATGCTGGTAAGAAAATAGGGTTCATGGGGATAAATCTCAATCCTAGTGGAATGATTGTAGGGGCAAACTATCGTGGGCTTGCATTCTCTGATATAGTGGAAACAGCCAATGCAGTGGCAAAGATGCTTAAAAACGAAAAAGGTGTGGATTTCGTAGTAATGATATCTCATATCGGTTATGATTCTTATTCGGATAGTAGGCCTAGCGATGTAGATGTGATAGGAAATAGCACAGATATTGACCTGGTGATAGGCGGACATTCACACACGAGAATAGATCCTGCAAGGAAAAAGCCTGAGTGGCTTGTTGCCAATAAAGAAGGGCGTATGATTCCAGTGACTCAAACTGGTAACCAGGGCAAGAATGTGGGGCTGATAGATATTGATTTAAGCAATTTTGAGGTAGATTATCGTTTGCTCCCTGTGGACAAACGATATGATAGCCGCATTAATTATCCTGAAATAGAAGACTACTTGAAGCCTTTCATGCAGAGAGTAGACTCGCTTATGAATAATGAGATAGCTGTGTCGGCAAAGGAGATGCCGCGTGGTATGGGTGCATTGAGCAACTGGGTGTGTGATGCAGCCTTGCAGATTTCATCACAATTAAGTGGACTGGACTTGGATTGCTCTATAATGAACAAAGGCGGAATCCGCCAGCCAATGCCAAAAGGCAGTGTGTCGGAAGGATTGATAAATGCGATGTTCCCCTTTGATAACAGATTGCAGATTCTTGAATTGACAGGAGACCAATTGTTGCGCTCACTGGAGGCAATGGTGAAGCGTGGCGGAGATATCACAAGCGGGAATCTGCTGGTGACCTATAATGCAGATAGAAAGATGCTCTCGGCTAAATTAAACGGTAAAAAGATTATACCAACTAAAAAGTATAAGGTGGCAACGCTGGATTATATAGCCAATGGAGGTGATTATATGTTCCCAATGAAGGAGGGCAAGACTCTGTTCCTGGACAATGTGAAAGTGTCGGTTAGGTATCTTGCCTATATCAAGGAACTTACCCGTCAGGGAAAGGTAATTGACGCCAGTGATGAGTTGCGCATGAAGAAGGTAGACTAAACAAGAAAATAATAAACCTAAAATAACTTTAAGATGAAAAACTTGAAAATGCTCAGTATCTTGTTGCTTTTAGCATTGTTGAGCGGCTCGATAGCAAATGCTGTTGAACCAAATCTGATGAAGAAAGCCGACAAGAAGGGAATGGAAAAGTGGGTAAATGCTCAGTTCAAGAAGATGACTAAAGAAGAGCGAATTGCCCAATTAATGGTAATTGGCGTGTCGCCTCGTGTTACTGGCGAGAAACTTGATTCGCTTAAAGACCTGGTGGAGACTTATAATATGGGCGGACTCATTTTCCATGAAATGAGTAAGAATGACTATGTCTCTCTTTATAATACATTTATGAGCAAGGCTCGCACGCCATTGCTTATGACTATTGATGGAGAGTGGGGGCTTGGTATGCGTTTTGATGGCGTGAGGGATTATCCTCAAAGTATGGCACTTGGTGCTATCGCCGACAAGAACCTTATCTATGAATACGGAAAGGAAACAGCAAGGCAAATGGTTGCCGCAGGTATTCATGTGAATTTTGCACCAGTCCTAGATGTAAATGACAACCCTATGAATCCTGTTATATATCGTAGGGCGTTCGGTGAAACTCCCGAACGCGTATCTGCATATGCGTTGGAATTCACAAGGGGGTTGGAAGATGGCGGAGTGCTGTCAACTGGCAAGCATTTCCCAGGACATGGTTCTACTCATGAAGATTCGCATAAGAAACTGCCTGTTGTAAGCAAAACTCTAGCCGAATTGGAACAGTGTGAGTTCAAACCGTTTGTGGATTATATCAATGCCGGATATGGCGGTATGCTTACGGCTCATTTGAATATGCCGTCGGTTGATAATAGCGGATTGCCGACATCATTCAGCGATAAGGCTATCAATTCGCTTTTGAAAGAGAAAATGGGATTTGAAGGACTCATATTTACTGATGCTTTGTCAATGGACGGTGCCGTTGTAGAAGGTTCTCGCTGTGTGGCTGCACTAAAGGCGGGGAATGATGTACTGCTTATGCCTAAGAATCCGCCTGTAGAAATTAAAGCCGTAATAGATGCTGTTGCTAGAGGAGAACTGTCACAACAAGTGATTGACGAGTGCTGCAAGAAAATGCTTCGATATAAGTATGCACTTGGAGCAAATGTTCCGAGAGTGCTTGATATCGCTGAAATGGAAAGTGCTATTGCAAAGCCCGAAGCCGATTTGCTGAATCACACTTTGACGGCTGCTTCAATTACCGTTTTGAAGAATGAAGCAGAAATATTGCCATTGAAGAAACTTGATAAGAGGACAGTGGCAGTAGTGTCGCTAGGAGATGTTAAGGGTGTGGCTAGCATGTTCCAGGAACGATGCGAGATGTATAGCAAAACTGGTAAATATGCATTTATTAAAGGTGCTATGCCAGAGGTCCTATTAGGAAAACTTAAGCAATATAACACCATAATTGTAGGCATTTATTCCAGTGATGATGCATATGTGGAAATGCTGGAAAAGATTTCTTCGCAAGGTGCAGATGTGGTGCCTGTATTCTTCTGTAAGCCTTATGATGCTGCAAAGTTCAAGGCTAGCATAAAGAATGGTAAGACTGCGGTTATGGCATGGGAAAATTGCGATTTGGCTCAAGACTATGCAGCTCAAACCATTTATGGCGGAAATGGAGCAAAGGGAGTATCTCCTATAACTATTGACGGAGTGGCGCAGATAGGTGATGGCGTGAAGTATGAAGCTACACGCTTAGGTTATACCGTTCCCGAAGAAGTGGGAGTGAGCAGCACTATGCTCAATAAAATTGACCGTTTCGCTAATCGTTGTCTGCGTGCAGGAGCATTCCCAGGTTGTCAAGTGGTAGTAGCGCGTAAGGGTAAGATTATATGTAACAGGAATTATGGTTATCACGATTATGAAAGCGGTATACCTGTTACCACTAATACCATTTATGACCTTGCGTCGGTATCGAAAGCCGCAGGAACATTGCCTGGCGTAATGAAGGCATGTGATGAAGGTTTGATGAATGTAGATGAGAAGATGAGCGTGTATGTGCCTGGCATG
>JAFOXR010000073.1 GCA_017391675.1 Muribaculaceae bacterium | reverse complement strand
GAACAACAAGGTGGACATAGCAATGTCCGAGATACTGGATACTTCCTATGCAGGCAGCTATCCGTTCCTGTTGACCGGCATCAAGTTCTCATTCCTTACAATCACCAAGGAAGCTCATAAGATCGAGTTACCAAAGGTCAGCTGGGTATACAGCTCAGTTCCAGGAGCGAGTGCGGTAGAAGGCATAGAAGCAGGCGAGAAGAGCGCATTGCAGTTGAGCCCTAATCCGGTAGAATCTGGCTCAATCGTGCGTTTTGGTGTGAGTGAGGCAGTATCATATGCAGTAAGCGCGCTTAACGGAGCTGTAGTCAAGCAGGGCACAGGCGTAGAGGTTTCAACCGAAGGCTTGTCGTCAGGCATCTACTTGGTGAGCGTGCAAGCAAATGGCGCTACAAAGACTGCTAAACTTATAGTGAAATAGGACTATATATTATAGCAAATTAAAGCCGAGGTTAGTATCTAACTTCGGCTTTGTTTATTTAATGCGGTTTAATGTATTGTTTTTTGCATGAAAATATTAACTTTGTATGTAAATTAACATAAGTGTGCTTGAATATGAAATACTATAACTCGCTACTATTAGTATTGTTTATGGTGCTACTTGCACCTGTAGCTAGTGCAGAAGAGCTGTCTGCAGCAAAAACTGATACATTGTCAAAGCAGGAAGCCGTGCAAGCTGCTATCAATCATTTTGTGTCTTCACCGGCATTGAAGAATGCATCGGTAGGTGTTAGCGTGAACCGATTAGATGATAATTCGGTAATAGGCGAGTATTGTCCTAACCAGTCACAGATAACCGCATCTACAATGAAGACTGTGACTTCGGCAACGGCATTGAGTCTGCTTGGAAAAAATTACCGCTTTCACACAAAAATGATTGCCGATGGCAGAATTAACCGTAAAGGTCATCTGGAAGGTGACCTGGTGATAAAAGGCGGTGGCGACCCTACTTTGGGATCGGGACATTTACCTGAAGGGATAAGTTTTATTGATCGTGTAATAATGTCTTTAAAAGACAAAGGCGTTACCGAAATCAGGGGTAATATTGTTGTTGATGATACGGCTAACCCTTCACCTAGCGTTCCAGGTAGCTGGATGCTGGAAGATCTGGGCTATGGATATGGCACAAGTGTGCATGGCCTTAATTTCTCGGATAATACGCTCAGACTGAATTATGAAATTACAAAGAAAGGTTTCAACTATAGTACTGTGCAAGGACAAAGTTATCTGAAGGTGATAAATCACTGCAATGTGATTGAAGAGGAAAACGACAGCATTTCCTTTTATGGCCCAGAGTTGCGGCTTGATATAGATACTGACATATTGCATCTGTATGGAAATGTGAAGCCTCATCGTGGCTCTATGACAATAGCTAATCCGTCACCCGACTTGCTGTTGCGCGACAGCCTTGAAACAGCACTGGAAGCGGCAGGAATAAAAGTGAAGCACTATAGGATTAAAGCTAGCGAAAGAGCTAAGGCAACAGAATTGCTTGATTATGAATCGGCAACACTAGGCATGATTGTGAACTCTCTGTTGGTGAGAAGCGATAATATGTTTACCGAGTGCGTGTTGCGTGCGATAGCTAAGAATGCAGGTAAACAAAGCACTACCGAGAACGGAGTTGAGGTGGTGAAAGAATTCTGGAAAGAGAAGGGCGTAGATGTTACCGGATTGTTTATGATTGACGGAAGCGGATTGTCGCGAACCAATAAAGCTCCGGTTTCATTCTTCACTCAAATGCTGTCAATTGCTCATCACGAATTGCAGCAACAGGGATTGAATTTCTACGAATTGTTCCCTGTAGCAGGCAAAGACGGTACAGTGAAGAGAGTTGCTGCAAAAACTACTGCATCGGGTAAATTTGCAGTGAAGTCGGGCAGTATGAGCCATGTGCAGTGCTATGTGGGGTATTACCCTGTAGAAAAGCCTGAATATACAGTGGCAATATTGATAAACAGCTTTACTTGTCCCCGACCAGAACTGGTAAAAATGGTTTCGGAGATGCTAGTGAATATAGATAATGCTCTTGCTGAAAAAAATGTAGTAGAATAACAACTTTAGGTGTAAAATTTGTTTATTTAATAGCATGAATCCCGTAATAGATAAAATACTATCTCAGGTATATGAGTTGGAAGGCTTATTGATGGTTGTTGAGCGTCTTAAAGGAGATGCTACTCCATTCTTGTATGAAATGATACAGAAGAAAGTGGATCGTATAAACGAACTAGCTGCTGATTGCGTGCCTGGAATTTATGAATCGCAAGGAATGAAATCACAAAGCCAACAACCTGCAGAACCTGCAGAAGAAGAGGAAACAGAGGCAACCGAAGATGCAGAAGAATCTGCCGCAGAAGAACATGAAACTGCGGTAATGGAAGAAACATTTGCTCCTGAACCCGAAGAAACCGTTTATGTGGATTATGAAGCAGGAGATGATACAGGAGATGATAGCCAAGCCGACGAATTTGTAGATATGGAGCCTGAATATATGGATTCTGCTGAAGATGTTGAAGCCAAAAATGCCGAAGAATATATTGAGGAAGAAGTAATAGATGTTGTTCCAGAGGATAATGGAGAAGAAACGGACTTTCATGAACCTGTTGAGGAAGACGAGCCTGACGGATATGCCGATTATGAAGCGGCTGAAGCGGCCGAAGAAGAACTGAAACTAGATGAAAAACTTCAACGGAATCTGTCAAAGGATTTGTCCAGAGCATTCTCGTTGAATGACCGCTTCCGCTATCGCAGAGAACTGTTTGGCAACAGTGAAGTTGAAATGTGCAACACACTCAATATGGTAGAGGCGATGCATTCGTTCAGTGAAGCCGAGGATTATTTCTATGGCGATCTTGAATGGGACAAGGACTCGCCCGAAGTGGCCGACTTTATGACTATTATCAGGAACCATTTCTTATAGTAGAAAGATGAGCGGAAAATTATACATAGTACCTACACCGGTAGGTAATCTAGATGACATGAGCGTGCGTGCGGTGAATACGCTGAAGGAGGCTGGACTTATTCTGGCTGAGGATACGCGCACAAGCGGAGTGCTGATGAAGCATTTCGGAATAGAGACGCGTATGCAGAGCCATCACAAGTTCAACGAGCATGAAACGATAAATGCATTGGCCGAACGGCTTGAAGCTGGCGAAGTGATAGCAATGGTTTCCGATGCAGGTACTCCAGCAATCTCCGACCCGGGATTCCTCTTGGTGCGAGAGTGCCGCAGGCGTGGCATTGAAGTGGAATGTTTGCCAGGGCCTACAGCATTCGTTCCTGCACTGGTCAATTCGGGATTGCCTTGTGACAAGTTCTGCTTTGAGGGATTTCTGCCGCAAAAGAAAGGCCGTGCAACAAGGTTGCAGCACCTGGCAGAAGAAGAGCGTACCATGATTTTTTATGAGTCGCCGATGCGACTGCTCAAGACACTGCAGCAGTTGGCTGAGGCATTCGGTGGTGATCGCGAAGCTTCTGTGAGCAGAGAAATTTCCAAGGTGCATAATACAACTCACAATGGCACGCTGAACGAACTGGTAGAATATTTCACGGCTACGGCTCCCCGAGGGGAAATCGTTATAGTAGTGGAAGGTAAAGAACAACAGCCTGTTGAGAAGGTTGACAAATATGCAAAATTTAAGAATTCAAACAAACTAAATACTTTATGAGTATGAAAAGAGTAGCTTTATTATCTATGTGTGCGGCAGCAGTATTATTGTCGTCGTGCAATTCTTCGTCTAAGGAAGAAGAAAAGGTGAGTGTTTCAACAGAACTTACGGATTCGTTGCAAACGGCTAATGCCGAAAAAGACAGCCTTTTGTCGTTGCTTAACGAGATAAGCAGTGGAATGGCGCAGATTAAGGACATGGAGAAACTCATGGCATCGGCTGATCTGGCAAAGGAAACTCCCGATAAAAAGGAGCAGATAAAGAATGACATGATTGTCATTCAGCAGGCTATGGCTGACCGCCGCCAGAAACTGGAGGAACTTGAAGCTAGGTTGAAGAAGTCGGCAAACTACAATGCCGAGATGAAAAAGACCATTGAGTCGTTGCGCGCTCAAATAGAATCTCAGGAAGTGACAATAGCCGAATTGAAGAGCGCATTGCAGAAGGCTCATGTCGAAATCGAAGGCCTTAATGTGAAGGTTGATTCTCTGGCTAATGTCAATATGGCTGTAACTCAGGAAAAACTTGAAGCTCAAGAAAAGAATGCGCAACTTACCGAGCGATTGAATACATGCTATTATGTGGTGGGCTCAAAGTCGGAACTCAAGAAATATAATATCATCGAAACCGGTTTCTTGCGCAAGACCAAGATTATGGAAGGCGATTTCGAGAAGTCATATTTCACTAAGGCCGATAAGCGTACGCTTATGATTGTGAATCTGCATTCAAAGAAGGCTAAGGTGTTGAGTAACCACCCCGATGAGTCCTATACGATAGTGGATACTGACGGAGTCAAGGAACTCAAGATAATTGACCCAGTGGGCTTCTGGGAATTGTCTAATTATTTGATTATCCAGATTGACTGATAAATAGAGTATGGAGTCTGTTCACCGGCCACTAACATTCGACCGTGTCGCGCGTATAGTGTTCATCGCTATATGCGTGGTAGGAGCGATATGGGTTATTGACTACTTGAGCGGTGTGCTGTTGCCGTTCCTGGTTGCTTGTGTGCTTGCTTATTTGCTCAATCCTATGGTAGAGCATAACTGCAGACTGCTGCACATGAAACGCAGGCTGATCCCCACTATAGTCACACTTTTTGAGATCGTGGCGATAATGATAGTGGCATTCTATGTGTTTGCCCCGTTTGTCGTTGCCGAAGTGAAGGAAATGGTGGATATGCTTAACCGCTATAGCCAGATGAACACCGATGGTAAGTTCTTATCGGAAGAAGTTCATTCATTCATTCGTCAGCATATCAATGTGGAGGACTTGTCGAAACTGCTCACCCGTGACCAGTGGATAAACATCATTAGCACTACCGCCAATAACACATGGTCCTTCGTAGGCTCAACACTCAGCATATTGTTCACGATAGCCAGCTGGATTATCGTGCTACTTTATCTGGTGTTCCTCCTTCTAGATTATGACAAGATAAAGAATGGTTTGTATAGGGCGATACCGGCAAGATACCAGAACATCACTTGGTCAATAATAAGCGATACAGCTAATGTGATGCAGCGTTATTTCCGCGGTCAGTCGCTTATAGCATTCATTGTAGGAATATTGTTCAGCGCAGGGTTTGTGATTGTAGGTTTGCCGTTAGGACTTATTTTCGGGCTGTTTGTGGGTATGTTGAACCTAGTTCCATACTTGCAGCTTATTTCTATCCCTGTGGCGCTGGTGCTGTGTCTGGTCGATTCAATCACAACAGGCGGCAACTTCTGGGTAATGCTTGGCGAAGTGGCTGCAGTTTACTGCATCGTGCAGGTGATACAGGACCTTATCATCACGCCTAAGGTGATGGGAAGGGAAATGGGGCTCAATCCAGTGTTTGTGTTCCTGTCGTTGTCAGTCTGGGCAGCTCTGCTGGGATTCATAGGACTAATAGTAGCTTTGCCGCTCACAACACTAGTGATATCTTATTACAAGCGTTATGTGCTAGGGCGTGTGGGAGAGACAAGCGGGATTGTTACTGAGGAGAATAACGATGACAGTTTAAAGGCATGAGAATGAGGGCAGATGCTCTCGTAATGCCTATAAAATAAGCAGGTGAGGAAAAAAAAGTACGGTTAAAATTTGTACAATACAAAAAATAGGCGTACCTTTGCATCACTTTTAAGGAGATTCGCTAGCTCAGCAGGTAGAGCACAACACTTTTAATGTTGGGGTCTTGGGTTCGAGCCCCAAGCGGATCACCACCCAAGGGACTTGAAAAAGTCCCTTTTTTTTGTTTCTAATGGTAAAAGGTCCAGGTAACCTATTTTGCAAAGCGAGTGCACGCCAACTAGCATATCGCAAATATACGGTAACATTCGCGATACACTGGTTGATGGTTGAAAGTCGATTAAAAATATTTCTTAGCTCTCGGTTGTTGTCGTTTCGGTGTGGGAGCCCAAATACTCACGCTTAATCTCGGTATATTTTTCTGGATAAGAATGCTCGATATGTCCGCAGCCAGGGCATGTATAAGTATATTCATATACATCTACATTGTACAGCACCTTATAG
>JAFOXR010000072.1 GCA_017391675.1 Muribaculaceae bacterium | reverse complement strand
CAATCCTCTTGTAACCAAGCCAATCGCTTTTCCTGGAATGCTACAAGTGTGGCACCAATATCCTCTCCGTATAACACAGCGCAAGGATTTCATCAAATATATGGAAGAAAATGGCGTGGCAACCGATATCATATATCCTTCACCTGTATACATGCAACCTTGCTACGAACAGGACTATAAGTTATGTTCATGCAAAGAAGCCGAGAAATTTGCCGAAGAAGTGATATGTCTTCCTATAGGCTCTCACATCAGTCTAAACGATGCTATTGAGATTGCTCATATCATTAACCGCTATAACGCATAGCACCTCGTCCCAAGTTAAAAAACAGCCATATCTTGCCTCAATTTCCTAAATTTATGTATCTAATATATAAATTATGTGAATTTTGGCGATTTTCATGACCTAAAATTATGCTTTATAACATAAAAACATATATCTTTGCATCAGTTTTCATGGTAATAGTTTTAAGGTAATCTAAACTTCATGTCGTGATGACAAGAATTTTAGATTTTAGTTTTTAGGTTTAAGTTAATGGTATTAGAAAGTTAATTAAGTAAGCAAACCCCGACGAAGAGTCGAGGTTTTACTTTTTTATATACACCTATTTTAGCAATATCACACATTTTATAAGATAGAATCAATCGTTTTTCTTAACTTTGTGGAAAGTACGCTAACAAGAATTTTATGTCATCAAAAAGCAGCATAGGTCCTATTGGAATTTTCGATTCTGGATATGGCGGTCTTACCATTCTTAACGCCATCAGGAACCGACTACCTCAATACGACTATCTTTACCTCGGCGACAATGCCCGAGCTCCCTATGGACCTCGTTCGTTCAATATCGTTTACCGCTTCACGCTCGAAGCAGTAAAATATTTGTTTGAGCAAGGATGCAACCTGGTAATTCTAGCATGCAACACAGCTTCGGCTAAAGCATTGCGCACCATTCAGCAAAACGATTTACCAAACATTGACCCTAGCAAACGAGTACTGGGTGTCATTAGACCTACAGTGGAAAAGATCGGTGAAATATCCAAGACTGGAAACATAGGTATTCTAGGCACTGCCGGAACAGTGCAAAGCCAGTCATATGACATTGAAATCGAAAAGCTGCACCCTTCTTTCAAAGTGTTTTCTCAAAGTTGCCCCCTATGGGTACCGCTCGTTGAGAACCTTGAAGCTCATAACGAAGGCGCCGATTATTTTGTAGAGAAATACATCAACCAACTGCTTACTCAAAGCAGCGACATTGACAGCATCATTTTAGGCTGTACCCACTACCCCATTCTGATTGACAAAATCAAGAAGTTCACGCCACAACACATTAACATAGTGGAACAAGGAGGTATTGTTGCCGACAGCCTAGCCGACTACTTGTCAAGACACCCGGAAATGGACATTAGATGCTCTAAAAATGGCGAATGCACCTACCTTACTACCGAGGACGAAGACAAATTCAACAATATGGCATCGGTTTTCCTTAATGAACAAATTAACTCAAAACATATTAATCTATAATGAAACTTTACATTAAATCAACACTATGCCTATTACTGGCTACATTAGTTTTTGTGTCATGCGACAAAAACGATGATGACAACAACATCGTCACATTATATTTAAACCAAACTCAAATTCCTTACGACACTAATGGTCTATGGAGCGATGCTATGACCGAAGGTTCACATGTAGTATCTCAAGGGATAGTATTCTCGCACGAAGCTATTCCCGCTTGGAACACATGGAACGGATTCGTTGCGTCTCGCAATAGCGATAATGCCGATTACAGCGCCGACTTCGCATGGCTTGAGCATCAATACACAGCAATCACAGGCGGAGGAATGTCGGGAACAGGAACGCCATACATGATTGCTTACTGGAATTCAAGTGAAGGAGAAAATGTAGATTTGGCGACTGCATCATGCGCCATAACATATAAATCAACGGGAAACACTTTTATTCCACAGTCTTTATATGCAACAAATACCTCATACGCTTACTACTCAATGGTTAATGGTTCCGATTTTAATAAGAAATTCGAAGATGACGACTATTTCCACTTGCTTATATACGGAGTAAAAGCCGACGGTACGAAAACTGGACCTATCACCTACCCGCTTGCCGACGGTTCTACTCCTATCAACTCTTGGCAATATGTCAATCTAGAAGAACTCGGTGAAGTTTCTGGAATATATTTCCAAATGGATTCTTCCGACAAAGGAATATTCGGCATCAACACCCCTACCTATTTCGCAATAGATCGACTAATGATAAAAATCATGTAACAAATCATAACAAAACGCCCAAGAAAGGAGTGAAAATCGTTAGATTTTTCACTCCTTTTGTTAAAATATATTATTTTCTACATTTTTTTGCCAGAAAACTATGTTATATAACATAAAATTACTACTTTTGTATCAAGTTTTCATGGTAATAGTTTTAAGGTTATTCTAAAACAATTGTCGAGAGACAGCGTTTTAAGATTTAGTTTTATGGTTTATGTAAATAGTATTAAAAGATTAATACTGAAAGCGGATCTTCGGCGTGAGCCGAGGATTTTGTTTTTTATATGACTTGGTTTAATTACCTTTGCAATATGAATTCATATATTGAAAATATCAAGAAACTTATAAGCAATAACGAGATAGAAGAAGCAATACAAGCTCTTCTTTTGGAACTCAAAGCCGACCCTAACAACGACGAAGCATTCTTCCTGCTTGGCAATGCCTATTGCAAGTTAAACGATTGGCAGCAAGCACTCAATGCCTATGGCCAGGCTTTAAGCATAAATCCCCAAAGCCTGGCACGAATAGCTCATGACAGAGTACTGGAGATCTTCAATTTCTATAACAAGGATATCTACAACCCTTAAGCATTTTCATAGCCGCTGCACAACTACAGTTTACACCACACATCGCTATCGCGCATCAGCATTTTTTTGCCAGTCAGACTATCTAAAACATAAACCTTCTCTGGATCAACTTTCAGCGACAGCACATCATCAGCACTTTCGGGCAAATACAATTTCTTGTTTTCAAGCAATTCAAGACTATTTATCCGTTTTCTTATTCTAGAGAGTGACGAAGCTATATTAGGCGACTTATAAGTCTTTACTTCATCGTTCTCCCACTTGCCTACCATATTATATATTTTATTGAACGCAGCATCAAGACGCGACTTCCTTGCCTCAGATGTTTCATTGCGACGAACAACCTTCCCCATCACACTGGCATACAGCAGGAATGTATACAACGAGCGCTCGTAGGCCGTCAATTCCAGCTCGGCATTAATATCCTCAAAGAAGATTCTGTGTCGAGCAGTATCTATAAGGATTCTGCTTTCAAACGCCTTTCCAGGGAATGCGAGCAAATCAAATATTGACTTGTTAAAACCGCTGTATTCAAAATGACTGCAATGCGGTTCCACTTGCCTAACTATAATCTTCTCATCTTTTGCTATACTCTTGTAGCTGTCCACAAAATAACGCACATCATCAAGCACATTACCTGATACCATGAACTTGAAATAGTTGTGAACCAACTTCAGCGACACTCTGGAAGAGCCTATCTTCACCAGCAACGACGGCTCGGTATCATACAGGCTAGAAAGCCCCAATTTGTTATACAGCAACGAACGGCAGAAAACCTCCGTGTCAAGAGTGCAAATCTTATCATATATCATTTGAGCATCGGCACTGGCCACAGTAGGAGCAATATGGCATATTATCGACATTAGCTTATGCTTCTCTATGCTTGAGAACTGGCTGGATTTGTGCGGTATATACACAAAATCAAATCCTGCAAGACGGAATTCATTCTCAATAGTACGGTAATTAGCCTTTATCGCATTATTAGTGTCCTCATCATATTCGCTTTCAACATAGAACACAGTAAACGGAGCAATATTATCGGGCACATCACAACCGCAATCTATCGTATCTCCACCTTCACCCGACAGAATCTGGCGCAAGGCCAAGAGGAGCAAAGCCTCTTCAGGTTCGCATTTTCCGTCGGCTATTGCTATGTTTTCCAGGTCTTCAACTAATGTCCTGCGCTCACTGGCGCTCAAGGCTTCCAATGCGCTCAAGGCTTCGGACAAAGTCAGTTTTTGCGCCTCAACAAGAGTTTCAGGCACATCTATATTGTATCTGCTACATATCTTCTCAAACAAATCTATTTCACGAGTATCAATAACGGTATCAGCCTTAATCAGGTCGCTGAGTAGCCTCACTATCGCACTCTTTTCTTTCTGCTTCATAACGCGATGTTTTTATCTGCTCAAATTTCGGTAAATTTAATGAAAATTCAGTCAAAAGCCGAATTTTATTTTCTACTTTTGTATACAATAACTCACAAACCACAAAAATGGCAAAACAAACCACATCATACATAAAACTCGCAGCAGTTTCATTGATATATCTACTCTTGTGCATACTGTTTTTCACCAGTACAGCCATTCCGTTCAAAATTGCATTCCCCGTAGCATCTCTCCTCATTTCAGCCTTATGGGTTTCTCCGTGGCAGATTGCCGCAGCCCTGCTTTGCGCTGCAGTGGGCGATGTGATGGGAGCAAAAGGCATCTTCCTTTGGCAGATGGGGGCATTCGCCATGTCGCATCTGTTTCTAATATGGTATTTTGTATCACGATTCTTCAAGATGAATGGAATGACCTCGGTAAAGAACATACTATTCACCACAATAATAGTGATATGCGTGTGCGTCTTTGCCATACTGATTATAATACCCGAAGTTCCCGCAGGCATCGTCCGTAACGGAGCCACAATTTATGCAATCATTATCAGCATTATGCTATGGTGCGCACTGCTGCAGAAAGATTCGGCCTATGCCGTCGGAGCCATACTATTCGTAATTTCCGATTTAGTGCTAGCCTGGAACCGCTTCGTGTCACCAGTCCCCTATTCATCTTATATGATAATGATTCCCTATTACGCCTCTCAGCTGCTCTTCTTTGCGCGTTCTGTTAAAGCATAAAAGGGATTACACATTACGGCACCAACGACTGTATCATATACGACTGGTTATGTGAAAGCATCTTTGCTTCACCTCATACATTATGTAGCACTTCTGCCCAATTCTCAAGTCCTTAAGCACCTCGCTAAGTATTGTTTTCATTTCCTTATGCGAAGGACTTTTCCGCACGACACTTTTCAACGAGAACATTCTGTCATAACGGGCATAAGTGATATCGAATGTCGTACCATGCATGTGTGCCGAATTCATTACAGCATTGGGATTGCCCGACTTGCGCAACCTCATCACATCGTCGCGCGTGCGAAGCACCGAGGTCACAATAATCCTGTGCTTTTCATAACCTCTTGCGCTGAGCGAATCCTGGAAATTCTGCCCTATCTGTTCAAGCAACGATCTAGCACCATGAGTCAGATAAGGTACCGAATGTGTGAGCCAATCCACCTTATACCGATCATTGCTTTCAATTTGAACCAATAAATCTTTCACTGTCTTAACCTCTTTCCTGTTCTCCAGCGGCTCGATTCCAGGTTTTGCCGCCACACGCAAATGTACTGAGTTACGGTCCTTGAATATCGCAACCCCATTCACCTCCTTTGAGAAAGGACTCACATCTTTATTCTCGTAGGCATAATATACTCCCGCCGCAGCAGTCAACAGTATTACAATTATTATCGCTATTATCTTCTTCATCATGCAATAGACTAATCTCAACAAAGATAGTATAATTTGAAGAAATAACGGATTATT
>JAFOXR010000071.1 GCA_017391675.1 Muribaculaceae bacterium | reverse complement strand
GGATCCACCTCTACCCATTCCGAACAGAGAAGTTAAGCCCCGTAGCGCCGATGGTACTGCGAGAGCGGGAGAGCAGGTAATCGCCGCCTAAGGAGAAGAGAGCAAGACAACGGAAACGGAGTCCTGCTCTCTTTCTTTTTTCCCTTATTCTTTCACTTGAGGAAGAATGAAGTAAAAGGCCCAAAAGGCTGAGTGAGGATGGAAGAGAGTGGGCGATGATAAGGATATATTTAATTAAGGAATGCTGTTATATGTAGTGGTTTTATAGTTATGCTCTATTGGTGTATAGATTTATTCTGTTGTATAGTTTTAGTACAGTGCTTATATTTGCAATGTGAAAATTAAATTATAAGTGAAACTAAAAACATAGAAATTATGAAAAAGTATATTTGCATTCCTTGTGGTTGGGTTTATGATCCTGAAGTTGGCGATCCTGATGGTGGTATAGCACCTGGAACAGCGTTTGAAGATATTCCAGATGATTGGAGTTGCCCGTTGTGTGGCGTTACAAAAGATGATTTTGAATTATACGAAGATTAAAGTTGAATTTGTGATATATAGCTGCTTGTTTCTGGCGAGAAATAGGCAGCTATTGTTTTAATTTAACTATTTCTATTTGGCTTTCATAGCAATATAATTGTGTGTGTAGTTGCATTTCTTGAATAAGTGCACTAATTTTGTGTAAAAATAAATAACAATGTTAATAATAGGTATTGCAGGAGGTACAGGTTCAGGTAAAACCACCGTAGTGAGGAAAATAATGGAGCGTCTGCCCGAGGGTGAGGTAGGTGTCATTTCTCAGGATTCTTACTATAAGGATTCGAGTCATTTACCTATGGAGGTGCGTCAGCAGATTAATTTTGATGAACCTGCAGCTTTTGATTGGGACTTGCTATTAGAGCATTTGAAGATGCTTAAAGAAGGTAAACCAGTCGAGATGCCCACTTATTCATATCTTACATGTTCGCGTCAGAAGGATACTATACCGATGCAACCGCATGATGTAGTGCTTATTGAAGGTATCCTTGTATTGAGTGACGAAAGGTTGCGAGATATGATGAACATTAAGGTATTTGTTGATGCTGAAGCCGATGACCGTCTTATAAGGGTTATAAGCAGAGACTGCATTGAGCGTGGCAGAACCCCGCAAATGGTTATCGACAGATATGAAAAGGTACTTAAGCCAATGCATAACATGCATATCGAGCCTGCAAAGAAATATGCTAACATTATAATTCCGCAAGGCGGTCATAATGAAGTGGCAGTTGATTTGCTTACGGAGTTTATAAAGAGTCAATTGATAAAGAAATAGATAAATAATGAATATAAAATTTCCTATAATAGGCAGTATATTCGACCGTTTCTCAAAGAATAATTCTTCTGAAAATGAGGCAGTTGTTAATGAGGCCAAGGACGATGAGATCTTCGAGGATAATGGAGAGATGGTTCTTCGTACAGAAAACCTGGTGAAGAAGTATCGCCAGCGTACGGTAGTAAATCATGTGTCTATTAATGTAAAACAGGGTGAAATTGTAGGTTTGCTTGGTCCGAACGGTGCTGGTAAAACGACTACATTCTACATGACAACAGGACTCGTTATTCCGAATGAAGGCCGAATATACCTAAACGATAGAGATATAACCAAATATCCTGTTTATAAGCGTGCTAAATGCGGTATCGGATATTTGGCGCAGGAAGCATCGGTTTTCCGCAAGCTGAGCGTGGAGAACAATATTCGTACGATCCTTGAAATGGGTCCATTGACACCCGAGGAACAGGAGGAAAAACTGGAAAGTTTATTAGATGAATTCCGTCTGCAGGGTGTGCGTAAGAATCTAGGCGACCAATTGTCGGGAGGTGAGCGTCGTCGTACCGAGATTGCCAGATGCTTGGCAATCAACCCTAAGTTCATTATGCTCGACGAGCCTTTTGCCGGTGTAGACCCGATTGCAGTGGAAGATATACAGTCAATAGTATATAAACTGAAGTCAAAGAATATCGGTATTCTGATAACTGACCATAACGCTCCTGAAACACTGAATATTACTGACCGCGCTTATTTGCTGTTTGAAGGAAAAATCCTTTTCCAAGGAACTTCCGAAGAACTTGCTGCTAATCCGATAGTGCGAGAAAAGTATCTGGGACGAAACTTTATATTCAACCGTAAGAAATTTGATTGATAAATATAATAGACGAAAAAAACAGCATCATTTTGATGCTGTTTTTTTATACCATATAATTAGAATCGTTGTCACTATTATACTAGCAATAGCTAACCATGGAAACTCACCCGCTTGCGGAACTCCGAGATTGTCAAGGTTAAAGGCGTATTGTTTGTTTATAGCGTGGGCGACGATAACCGTAGAATTGTTTATAGCGTGAGCAATAACAGCCGTCCATAATGATCCGCTCCACCATGCCAGATAGCCGAAGAATGCACCTATCAGCACTCTGGGAACGAATCCGAAAAACTGAAAATGCATAAGGCTGAAAATGAAAGCAGTAAGCCAAATAGCAATGTGGGCGTTTATAGGTCGTGACAACAGAATCTTCTGCAATCCGCCTCTGAAGAACACCTCTTCGCTGAGTCCCGTGAGACAGCCTACAAGCAGGATACTCAGGAGAATGTTGTTCCGATCCAGAATCTTGTCGGTTACAGCGAGTGCTGCATTCTCGGCATTTCTCATCATGGATTCGATGCCAGCCATTGATTCGGGAAAAGAAATGTTCTTGTTCCATTCTACAATGAAGTTAAGAGCCGGAGTCATGGCGATATAAGCGCAGATAAGGAACATAAGAACCCTTCCTGATGGCAGCTTGTCCAACTCCATGAATTTCACTGGAGATGGGGTGATGAATATCGCAGTTATTATGACTGGAAGAATGAAAGCCAATAAATTCTGAGTGATAATGCTTATGTTTATGTACAGCATGCTGTCGGCTCCAGTAATACTCAATACGAGGGTGTTGAGCATAGTGGTCACAATAAGGCATAGAAGAAATGCGCATACCAGCAATGTTATTTTCTGGGAGAATTTTATGTTGTAGTAGTTCAGTGAATTTTTCATTAGAATGATGATTTAGTGTGTAAAATTACGAAAAATAGTTAAGAATGCAGTGCATATGTTCAAATCTTAGTCTAAATAGTTGTTATTGTATTGTATAAGTATTTATTTTGGAATGTGAAATTAAATAGAAAGGATTATATTATGATGCGTATAGTATTGTTTCTTATAATGAGTGCGGTAGCATTTGCGCCAATGCATTCTCAAGAACCTGCTGAAACAGGCGGAACTGTAAAAGAACTTACAAAGGCTCAAAAGAAAGCCATTGAGAAGCGCAATAATGAAATAAGAGACTCTTTGAGTCATGTAGTTGCCGTAGATGCAATGAAAAAAGGTTATTATGTGCTGATGGCCGATCGTATGATAATGCGTGGCGGCTCATATATGAATCCAACGCCAAACACCAATTTCCTGCTAGTGCAAGGCGACAGAGCGGTGATACAGATTGCATCAAATAATGCAAACCCAGGCATGAATGGACTTGGCGGAATTACCGTTGAAGGCCGTGTTACTGGTTTGCGAGGCGGAGAGGTAGACAAGAAAGGGCGCTTGAACTACGATTTCAGCGTAAGCGGTCCTGGAGTATCGGCGCAAGTGCAAGTGACCTTATACAAGGAAGATAATCAGGCAGTCGCAATCATAAGCCCAAACTTCTGGTCGGGCAACCTTACTGTATATGGCAAGGTGGTTCCTTATGAGGAACTGGATTATAAGAAAGCCATTAAAGGAAGCACATTCCCTTAAGTGAAAGAAAAGCAGAAAGTCTTATTCTATCATTTTAAGGAATTCATCTTCGTTTATGATAGGAATACCCAGTTTCTGTGCTTTTTCCAGTTTGGCAGGTCCCATGTTTTCGCCTGCAAATACAAAATCGGTTTTGGCTGAAATCGAGCTGACATTCTTGCCTCCGTTCTGAGAAATCATTTTCTTGTACTCGTCGCGAGAATGGTGCGCAAATGTACCGCTTATAACAATGGATTTTCCTGCGAGTTTATCGGTCTTATTCTGCAATTCCTCTTCCGATATTTCCATTTGAACTCCGGCAAGTCGTAATCTTTCGATTATCGTTCTGTTGAAATCCAAACTGAAGAAATCAACGATACTGCGGGCGATTTTATCGCCAATTTCGCCGATTGAAGAAAGCTGAAGTTCATTCATTGCCATGAGGGTGTCTATGTTATGCGCTGCACCAGCAAGCACCTTGGCAGTGGTTTCTCCGACAAAAGGAATTGAAAGAGCAAAAATAACTCGTTCAAATGGCACTTTTTTGCTGTCCTCGATGCCGTTGATTATTCGGCGAGCCGACTTTTCCTTAAATCGGTCGAGCGTCATGAGCTTTTCTTCGGTTAAATCGTATAAATCGGCAATATTCTTCACTAGTCCAGAGGTGTAAAGCAGTTGTGCCACTTCTTCTCCGATGCCGTCAATATTCATCATGTGGCGTCCCACAAAATGCTCGATTTTACCGGTGATTTGTGGAGTGCATTCATATTTGTTAGGGCAGAACCATGCAGCTTCTCCGTCGATGCGTCGTAATTCTGCACCGCACACAGGACATCTGGTCACGAATTTAACAGGTGCACTGTCGGGTATTCGGCTGTCGAGATCTACTCCCACAATCTTAGGGATAATTTCGCCTCCCTTTTCCACATAAAGCTTGTCGCCGTCATGAATGTCAAGAGAGCGAATTATATCTTCATTGTGTAACGATGCGCGTTTTACAATAGTACCCGAAAGCAATACCGGTTCAAGATTGGCAACAGGAGTCACAACGCCAGTTCGTCCCACCTCAAAAGATACGAACTTAAGTGGCGTGCAGGCTCTCTCTGCCTGGAACTTGAAAGCAACGGCCCATCTAGGTGATTTTGCTGTGCTTCCCAAGTTGAGCTGCTGGCGCAGGTCATTAATCTTGAAAACAAGCCCGTCGGTAGCGACAGGAAGATTCTTCCGTTCAATGTCCCAATAGGAGATGAAATCTCTTACGGCGTCAATAGAAGGCAGAATCTGCATTACTGGAGCAACCTTGAAGCCCCATTCTTTTGCCCGTTGCATATTGTCGTAGTGGGTGTTGCAAGGCAAATTGTCCCCCAGCATATAATAGAAATATGCGTCAAGTCCGCGTCGTGCAACCTCGGCTGAGTTCTGCAGCTTTAAAGTGCCTGCAGCCGCATTTCTAGGATTGGCGAATAGCTGTTCTTCATTGAAAGCCCGTTCTTTGTTCAGGGCTTCAAACTGTTTCCAAGGCAGCAGAATCTCGCCTCTTATCTCGAAAGCATCGGGATAATCGCCGTTTTCGGGCAATTGCAGAGGAATACTCTTAATTGTAAGAACATTAGAAGTTACATCATCGCCATGTTCGCCGTCGCCACGAGTAACAGCTCTTACAAGTCGTCCATGCTCGTAAATGAGTGAAATGGAAGTTCCGTCAAACTTCATTTCTCCGATGATTTCGCACTTTTCTCCTTGCAGACCATTCTCAGCACGGGTGAGAAATTCGGCAACTTCTTCAACTGAATAGGAATTTGACAGCGAAATCATAGGGCGTATGTGCTTAACCTGCTTAAATCCTTGTGTGAGGTCACTTCCCACTCGTTGAGTAGGAGAGTAAGCGTCGAAGAATTGAGGGTAAGTCTCTTCCAAATCCTGCAGTTCTCTCAGCTTGTCGTCAAATTCCTTGTCGGAAATAGTAGGTGCATTAAGAACATAGTATTGGTGATTATATTCGTTAATCTCCTTTCGCAATTCAATGATTCGTTGTTCAAAAATATCAGCCATGATAAGAAAATTTCAAATGATATGCTAAGTTACAAATTATCACCGAAATTTTAAAAAGTTTTTTGTCGGTATGGATTTTCTTTAATTGAAAAATATTATATTTTGCATAGCATATCGCTTGCGGATAACCGATAAGGATTCTGTGGGTGGGTATGAAAAAGTTTTAGAAAGCTTATGAGTTACAAGCCTTCAGAAAAAACAAAGGTTTTTATATAAGTACATTCGAACTTGAAAATGGCGAGATAGGGCTATATATAGCAAGTGAAGTAAGACTTCAATATACTGACAAAATTAATTCTGAGATTAATGAGAGCGAGAAAAATGCAAAAACATATGATGATTTATGATTTAAACGCTTTAGTATAGTGGTGTGACAAATAAGAAGTCACATCACTTTTTTTAGTAGTTTAGATATTTATGGCAAACAGATGTATTCATTTCTGAAAGTTTTTTTTGAGAAGTTGCCATAAAAATGGGGATATATTGTGCGTGTTTTGTATCTTTGTGAGTTATAAATGAAAAGAATGGATAAAGTATTGCATATAGCGGGCGTTGATTTTCATTATACGGTTGCCGGTGAGGGGTATCCGGTTGTGCTTATGCACGGTTGGGGGTGCTCTCATTCAACTTTGGCAAGCGTTGAGGCAGCATTGCTTCCAGGCATGAAAGTCTATAATGTGGATTTCCCGGGCTTTGGCTCCAGCAGTGAGCCGGAAGGAGTGTGGGGAGTAGAAGAATATACTCGCCTTATAGAGGAAATGATAAAGGCAGAAGGATTGGAATCGCCAGTACTTCTGGGACATTCGTTCGGTGGCAGAGTGGGCATTCTGTATTCATCTAGAAACAAGGTTAAGAAACTTATTCTGGTTGATGCTGCAGGTGTGAAGCCTACTCGGACATTGAAATATTATGCAAAGGTTTATTCATATAAAGCGATGAAATCGGTACTGCCTGTCTTGTTCGGCAAGAAGAAGGGGCAGGAACTTATAGAAAAGTACAGAGGCAAATCTGGTTCAAGCGACTATAATAATTCTACGCCTAAGATGCGTGCGATATTGAGCAAGGTCGTAAATGAGGATCTCAAGTCGGTGATGCCGCAGATAAGTTGTCCTACTTTGCTAGTGTGGGGTAAGAATGATACGGCAACACCGCTAAAAGATGCGCAGATAATGGAGAAACTTATCCCCGATGCAGGGCTGGTTGCTTTTGATGGCGTGGGGCATTATAGCTTTCTGGAGAATCCATATCAGTTTGCTGCTGTGCTGAAGAGTTTTTTAAAAGATGAAATGAACGGATAAATCATAATTAGAACTTCGTATGATATTAGCATTAGATATACTGCTTGCTGTTTCGGCAATGATTTACATGGTGTTTGTGGTGAAGCGTGATCTTCAAATGCTGCAACAGAATTCCTATCGAAACGAGCGTTACAAAAAATGGCTTGACATGAACGGAGAGTATACGACAACCTCGCGCATGGTGTGCATGGTAATCGGTCTGTTGCTTATGACATCATTTGCCCAGTTTGAGTGGTTTGGTGTAGTGAAACTCATAGTTGCAATAGCTCTGATAGGAATGACAGTTTCTCTAGCCAAGAAAAAGTACAAGCATTCACTTGTGTTCACTAAACGAGTGTGGCGCTTGTGCGTTTCGGAATTGGCACTGATAGCCGTTGTGAGCGTGCTGTTCAGCGCAGGAAGTCTAAATGGTATTGCTTTCGCTTTTGTGGCATTCTCGGCATTTTCTTATGTTGTGACAATGTTCTCTAACTGGATTCTAAAGCCAGTGGAGAGTGCAATCAACAAGACCTACTACAATGATGCAAAGCGTATACTTAGCCAGATGCCCCACATGAAAATAATAGGTATCACAGGCAGTTATGGCAAGACAAGTACCAAGCACTATCTGAACAGAATATTGAGCGAGCATTTCTCGGTGCTAATGACACCAGGCAGCTTCAACACGCCAATGGGTGTGATACGCACAGTGCGTGAGATGCTTCAGCCTTACAATGAGGTGTTTATCGTGGAAATGGGAGCTAAGAATGTGGGTGATATAAAGGAAATCTGCGATTTGGTAAAGCCCGAAATGGGAATTATCACTGCAGTGGGACCTCAGCACCTTGAATCGTTCAAGACTATAGAGAATGTGCAGAGTACAAAATTTGAACTTGTAGATTCTTTGCCTGCCAATGGATTTGCCGTTCTCAACAATGATTTTGAGTATGTTGCAAATAGAGAGGTCAAGAATGTGGAGACTCGCCGTTATGCTGTGAATGCAAGCATAGATGCCGATTATCATACCGAGGACATAAAGTACAGTGCTGCAGGAACTACATTCACGGTTGTAGGTGAAGGTAAGCGCATAGAATTGTCGACAAAGCTCATAGGAGAGTGCAACATATCTAATCTTATGGGTGCAGTGATAATAGCGATGAAATTAGGTGTGCCCGAGGCAAAAATAAAGTATGCCGTGAGCAAAATTGCTCAGGTTGAGCATCGCCTGAACATGAAGCGTACACCGGCAGGAATCGTAATCATAGATGATGCCTTTAACTCTAATCCCGACGGCTCGCGTATGGCGCTTGATGTGCTAGGCAGCATGACAGGCGGAAAGCGCATCGTGGTTACGCCGGGAATGATAGAACTGGGCGACAAGCAGGATTTCTATAACAGGAAGTTTGGCGAACATATAGCCGAGACTTGCGATGTGGCCATTATTGTGGGTAAGTACAATAGAGAGTCAATAGTTTCGGGAATAAAGTCAATGGGCTGGGTTGAAGGCGAAAAGCTGTATGTGGTGGATTCGTTCAATGAAGCTCAGGCTGTGCTTTCGCGTATAGCCGCTGCAGGTGATACGGTGCTTTATGAAAATGACCTGCCAGATACATTTAAGTAGTAATAATGAGTTAATTAGAAAATAAAAAATAATCATATATATATGAAGACTAACATCGGTGTGTTTTTTGGAGGACGCTCCACAGAACATGAAATTTCAGTAATCTCGGCTTCACAAGCAATGCACGCAATCAATCGTGAAAAATATGATGTGACGCCTATTTATATAACAAAAGACGGTAAATGGTATACCGGCGAGCCGCTTTTTGATGTGGCAAATTACCGTGATGTGCCAGCATTGCTGACAAAGTGCGAACAAGTGTACATGGCTCCTTGCTATGGCGATTACAATGTGTATCGCACCAAGAAGAAAATTTTTGGTTCAAATGTGCTGACCAAGCTAGATGTTGTAATTCCAGTGCTACATGGCTCAAATGGAGAAGACGGAATCTTTGAAGGTGTTTTGGAAACAATAGGCATACCTTATGCTGGTTGCTGCACATTGTCGTCGGCAAACGGTATGGATAAAATCACAATGAAAATGATACTTCAGGCATGCGATATACCTGTGGTTGATTATGTGTGGTTCACCGACAAGCAGTGGTTTGCCCAAAGGGATAGCCTTATTGCGAAAATAGAGGAAAAGATTGGGTATCCTGTGATAGTGAAGCCTGCTAACTTAGGCTCAAGCGTTGGCATTGGCTGTGCTTATAACAGGGAGGAACTTATAGAACGAGTAGATGCGGCTGAGGTGTATTCTACCCGTATCATTGTGGAAGATATGGTAGAGGAACTTCAGGAAATAAACTGCTCTGTACTCGGCGATTGCGACGAATATCAAATGTCGGTTCTGGAAGAACCTATCAAGACCTGTGATTTCCTTACTTATGAAGACAAGTATATGGGAGGAAGTAAGGGTGCAAAGGGAATGCAGGCATCTCAGAAGAAAATTCCTGCAGAATTGCCCGAAAGCGAAACACAACGCATTAAATTCCTTGCTGGCGAAACATTCCGCGTGCTTTCTTGTCATGGTGTGAGCCGCGTAGATGTGATTGTGAACCGTAAAACACGCGACATATATGTTAATGAGATAAATACGATACCAGGTTCATTGTCATTCTATCTGTGGGAAGCTACAGGCATTAGATTTGACGAGCTGATGGATCGCCTAGTTCAGCTGGCACTTAAGCGCAAGCGTGAAATGGGACAGAAAACAGTGTCTTATGACCAGAATATTTTCAGCCTTGGCGGAGGCGTGAAAGGCGGGACCAAAGGAGGTAAATTAGGTGCTAAATAAAGTGATTTTGTGATATTTATTTATTACTTTTGCAATCGATAAAAAATAATACAAGGTTATTCCAATAGAGTTTATGGAAAATAAATTTAAAGAATATAGCAAATTCAATCTTTCGGAGATAAACAAAGAAGTGCTGGACAAGTGGAATAGAGAAGGCGTGTTTGAGCAGAGCATAAAAGTGCGTGAAGGCGCTCCTTCTTTTGTGTTCTATGAAGGTCCTCCATCGGCAAACGGTATGCCAGGTATTCACCATGTAATGGCCCGTACTATAAAAGACATCATTTGCCGCTTCAAGACAATGAAGGGCTATCAAGTGATGCGCAAGGCAGGGTGGGATACTCACGGCTTGCCTGTAGAACTTGGTGTGGAAAAGGCACTAGGAATAACCAAGGAAGATATCGGCAAGAAGATTACTGTAGACGAGTATAACGCTGCTTGCCGTAAAGAGGTGATGAAGTACACTAAGGAGTGGACCGACCTTACTCACCAAATGGGATATTGGGTAGATACCGATAACCCTTACATTACTTACGAAAACAGTTATATAGAAACCTTGTGGTGGTTGCTTAAGCAGCTTTACAACAAGGGATTGCTGTATAAAGGATATACAATTCAGCCATATTCGCCTGCTGCGGGAACAGGATTGAGTTCTCACGAGCTTAACCAGCCAGGTTGCTATCGCGATGTTAAGGATACAACCGTAACTGCAGTTTTCAAAGTAGTGGAAGAGGATAACAAGATTGTAGCTGATATCAAGTCAAAGGCTGATGCTAAATTTGCCGGAAATCTTAATATCATTGGCTGGACAACAACTCCATGGACTTTGCCATCAAACACAGCACTTTGTGTGGGTCCAAAGATCGAATATGTAGCTGTAGAAACCTATAACGCATATAATGCTGAACCTATGGTGGTGATCATGGCAAAAGCGCGCTTGAATGCTTATCTTGACGCTAAGGGTGCTGAATTGCCACTTGACGAATACAAGCAAGGCGAGAAGGTTGTGCCTTATCGCGTGATTGCCGAATATACTGGTGCTGAACTAGTGGGAATTAAGTATCAACAGCTATTCCCATGGGTGAAGCCTATCGACCTGGTTAACGGAAAGGCTGTAGTGAATGAAAACGGATTCCGTGTGATACCTGGCGACTATGTGACAACCGAAGACGGTACCGGTATCGTTCACATTGCACCTACATTCGGTGCCGACGATGCTTTTGTTGCTAAGGCTGCAGGAATCCCATCATTGTTTATGCTGAACAAGAAGGGTGAAACTCGTCCTATGGTGGATTTCTCGGGTAAGTATTGGACTATTGACGAACTTGATGAAGATTTCGTTAAGAATTGCGTTAATGTTGATGTATATAGCGAATTTGCAGGTGCGTATGTTAAGAACGCCTACGATCCTCAATTCAATCCAGGAGGCAAGTGTGATGAGGTTGCAGCTGCTAAGGCGGAAGACCTTAACATTGTGCTTTGCATGAAGATGAAGCAGGCTGGAACTGCATTCAAGATTGAAAAGCATGTGCATAACTATCCTCATTGCTGGCGTACTGATAAACCAGTGCTTTATTATCCACTTGACAGCTGGTTCATTAAGTCTACTGCATGCAAGGAAAGAATGTTTGAACTTAACAAGACAATCAACTGGAAACCGGAACATACGGGTACTGGCCGATTTGGCAAGTGGCTTGAAAACTTGAACGACTGGAACTTGAGCCGCAGCCGCTATTGGGGTACTCCGCTTCCTATTTGGCGTAGCGAAGATGGCGAAGAAGTGTGCATCGGTAGTGTTCAGGAACTGTATGATGAAATAGAAAAGGCTGTTGCTGCAGGCGTGATGACTTCTAATCCTTACAAGGATAAGGGCTTTGTTCCTGGCGATTACAGCAAGGCTAATTATGACAAGATAGATTTGCACCGCCCTTATGTGGACGACATTGTCCTAGTATCGGCTAGCGGCAAACCAATGAAACGCGAATTGGACCTTATTGATGTGTGGTTTGATTCGGGTGCGATGCCTTATGCACAGATTCACTATCCGTTTGAGAACAAGGAAGTGTTTGATAGCGGAAGCGTATATCCTGCTGACTTTATTGCAGAAGGTGTGGATCAGACTCGTGGCTGGTTCTTTACACTGCACGCAATAGGTACAATGGTGTTTGACAGCGTGGCTTATAAATCGGTTATCTCTAACGGTCTTGTACTTGACAAGAACGGAAACAAGATGAGTAAGCGACTAGGTAATGCTGTAGATCCATTTGGAGCTATTGAAAAATATGGAACTGACCCATTGCGCTGGTACATGATTTCAAATTCATCTCCATGGGATAACCTGAAATTTGATACCGATGGCGTTGAGGAAGTGAGCCGCAAGTTCTTCGGAACACTTTATAATACTTATTCATTCTTTGCATTGTATGCCAATGTAGACGGTTTTGACAATTCGGCTGCACAGGTAGAATTTGCTAAGCGTCCGGAAATTGACCGCTGGATTCTGTCATTGCTTAATTCTCTTGTGGGAGAGGTTACAAAGCAGTTGGAAGATCATGAGCCAACAAAGGCTGCGCGTGCGATAAGTGAATTTGTGGGCGATAACTTGAGTAACTGGTATGTGCGCTTGAACCGCAAGCGATTCTGGGGAGGAGAAATGAATGAGGACAAGCTGTCGGCTTATCAGACTTTGTATACTTGTCTTGAAACGATCGCGTTGCTTATAGCTCCGATATCTCCATTCTATGCCGATCAGTTGTATCAGGACTTGACAGCAGTTACTAAGGGTGAAGCTAAGTCGGTTCACTTGGCTCTTTATCCTGAGGTAGACGAGAGTGTAGTGAACAAGGAACTTGAAGAACAGATGAAGGCTGCTCAGGATATCACTTCAATGGTGCTTTCATTGCGTCGCAAGAAGAACTTGAAGGTGCGTCAGCCGCTTACAACAATAATGATACCGGTGCTTGACGACAAGCAGAAGACCGAAGTTGAGGCAATGAGTGCTCTTATCCTTAACGAAGTGAATGTGAAGGGTATCAAGTTTGTAAGCAATGAAGACGGCGTGCTTGTTAAGCGTGTGAAGCCCGATTTCAAGAAACTTGGTCCTAAGTACGGAAAGATTATGAAGGCACTTGCTGCTCAAGTAGCAGGAATGTCGCAAAAGGATATTATTGAACTGGAGAAGAACGGACAGTTTGCGTTTAATGTAGACGGTACAGACGCAATTGTTGAACTTGCCGATGTGGAAGTGATCTCAGAAGATATTCCAGGTTGGCTAGTGGCAAACGAAGGCTCATTGACTGTGGCTCTAGACATTACGGTTACCGAAGAACTGAAGCGTGAAGGCGTGGCGCGTGAATTGGTGAACCGTATCCAGAATATCCGTAAGGATAAAGACTTTAATATTACCGATAGAATAGCTGTGAAGGTGTCGTCAAATGAGAACACCGATGCAGCAGTGTTAGAGTATAAGGAATATATATCAAAACAAGTACTTGCCGATTCTATTGAAATAGCCGATTTGGCGGCATGTGAAAGCAAGATAGAGCTTGACATGGACGACTATAAGTTGGATATTGTGGTAGAAAAGGTGTAATTAAAATCTTAAGGAGGACAAATGCTATGACTGAAAAGATGCGCTATAGTGATGAAGAATTGCAGGAATTCAAGGAATTGATTCAGGCAAAGTTGGAAAAGGCTAATCTTGAATATGAGCGTTTGCGCTCAAGTTTGAGCAATCTTGATGGAAATGATGTTGCCGATACATCACCCACATTCAAGGTGCTAGAAGAAGGCGCAACAACGCTTAATAAAGAAGAAGCAGGACACCTTGCTCAACGACAGAAGAAATTTATCCAGAATCTGCAGGCTGCATTGGTGAGAATTGAGAACAAGACTTATGGCGTTTGCCGTAAGACAGGCAAGCTGATACCAAAAGAACGCTTGCGTGCAGTTCCTCATGCAACATTGAGCATGGAAGCTAAACTTAGTGAAGGAAAGAAGTGAAAAAACGGGTAGAGCTTTATTGAATGAAAATAACACGAGGCTGGCTCGCTGCGATAGTAATCGTGTGCGTGATATTGCTTGACCAATTGTTGAAGATATGGGTTAAAACCAATTTCTTCTACGGGGAAGAGTTTGTAATTGCTGAATGGTTCCGCCTGTATTTCATAGAGAATAACGGAATGGCTTTCGGAATGGAATTTGGCAGCAAGTTGTTGCTTACATGGTTCCGTTTGATTGCTGTGGCTCTATTCATATATTATATTTACCGGATTAAGGATAAAGCATTTTTCCAGACGGGTTATCTCGTGTGCATATCTTTAATTACGGCAGGAGCATTGGGTAATGTGATTGATTGCGTCTTTTATGGCGTGATCTTTGATAATCCCGTTCCTCCATTCACTGCAACTCTATTTCCGGAGTCGGGCGGCTATGGGGCATGGTTTCATGGCAGAGTGGTGGATATGCTTTATTTTCCGCTAGTAGAATGGAACTGGCCTGAGTGGATACCATATATAGGAGGTGACCATTTTATCTTTTTCCAACCGATATTCAATTTGGCTGATGCAGCATTGAGTGTGGGAGTGATAGTGCTAATTCTGTTCTATTCCAAGAACTTTTATGCAAAGGAAGTTGAGGAGGAAGATAAGGACGATGCACAAATAATGAGATTCCCAAAGAAGTAATAAAATCGTTCATTGTGAAGATGTGTAAAATTATCTCATTATTGATTTTGACAGTATTGCTGGTGGGTTGTAGCAAGGCTCCTGATCATGTGATTAGTGAAGGTGATATGACCGACTTGATGGTTGATATGTATAAAGCAGAAGCAATTATCGATCATAATGAAGGATTGTATCATACCGATTCCATTAAGCTTGCATTCCGTCAGTCAATATTGATGAGGCACAATCTCACACAAGAACAGCTTGATACCTCGTTGATATGGTATGCACATAACCTTGATGTGTATAACGAGGTGCAGAAAGATATCATAGAACGCCTTGAAGACGAGTATAAAGAGCTGGCTAAAGGTGACTTCACAAGTGTGGCTGTAGCAGTTGACGGAGATATGAAGCCGTCGGTGCCAAGGTATCGTGCAGTAGGGGATACTGCCGACATCTGGGGGCGAAGCCGCACATGGATGCTGCTGCCGGGCTTTGTTGATAATCTGATAACTTTCGACATGAAACCCGATAAGGAGAACATGGTGGGCGACAAGTATGAGCTTGCATTCAAACTCTGCAATATGCGCAACACGCTGAAAGTATATATGGGCGTAGATTATAAGGACGGTGCTACTGCATTTGTTTATCGTACGATTACGGGCGATGGCTGGAACCGTTGCGTGCTGCAAAGCGATTCGTTGCGTGAAGTGAGAAGAATATACGGATATATGACCTACAAGTCGCAGCCGAAGCAAATAATGTGTGTTGATAGCGTAGAACTGCTTCGCACTCACTTGGATCGTAAAGGCTATGAATCGGCAATGAAATTGCAGAAAACGATTGAAACGAAAAAGCCAGTAGATAACGAGAAGCAGGAAAAGGACTCTCTGAAGACCGAGACTGGGGGTGATAAAGAGAAAGCCGCTAAGACTTCGCCGAGGACAAAGAGGCTTAAAGACATTAAAAAGATAGACAAGCAAGAACTAAGCTCGCAAAAGCAGGCAGTGAAATAATAGCTTCAAGATTACCAAATTGTCAGAATATTGCTAAGAAGCAAGTCTAAAATTTGGGAAATTCAGTAAAAAGCATTAATTTTGCACTCGGTTTTAAGCGACATAGCTTAATTTCAAGTAAAAAATGATGGTTCGGTAGCTCAGCTGGATAGAGCAACAGCCTTCTAAGCTGTGGGTCTTGGGTTCGAATCCCAACCGAATCACCACCCAAGGGACTTTTAAAGTCCCTTTTTTTGTTTCCAAACTAAAGTGGGTAATAGAAATATATTGATATATAGTTATTTAGAGAAGTGATAAAGTGATTGTCAAACACGGACAGAGAGCGATAGAAAAAGACAGAAAGCGGTAAAATGCGCTACCAAAATCGGAGAGGTAGCGCACAAGATGTACCAAAAATGTACCATGCTAAATAACTACTGAGCCAAGCAACGCCTAATGCTATTCTTAAACCGAAAGAATAATGATGACCTCTAGGCTGCAGGACTAAAAGTCATTGCCGACAAAATAAGCAATGATATTGCAAAAACAGAAGAATGGGCCGATAATTTCTTGGGGTAATGAAGTACATATATGAACTGCAACGCATCGACATCTGGGGACGACGATACACTCAGCGCCGCACCAACATAGTAACTATGGGATATTTCTCAACGCAAGAAAATGCCGTTGATTTTGAATTTGGCTGTTGCTTCAGGAGTGCAACAGTGGCATAGTATTTGCTAGATGCAGGAATAAAACACAATTAGGTATTATGACATATATAATTTTTGCGATAGTGGCGATTGCACTGTTTGGCATGGCTCGATTGACTAAATTGACATATAATACAGTCAACATTCTGGTCTATTATTTACTGATTCCCTTATCATGGACTTATATGAGTGATAAGATAATAGGTTGGCAAATGCCTTGGCTCACTATGGGGTGGACAACCGTTTGGCTGGCAATTTTTATTGCCACAAAGAAACGCTTTCAATTATGGTGTGATTGGGCATTCCGTAAATCAGTTGAGTTTCTGTTGTGGTTTAAGCTCCTGAAATGGAATTATTATGTAGCATCGGTTTATATTTGTGTATGGTTGCCATTAATCATTTATGGAATACTGGCGTCATTGCTTATATTGCAGCATCCCGATTGGGATTGGCAACCGTGGGTTATAGGAATAGCATCGGCATTTGCAATCATATGGATTTTGTGGACAACGATAATTAGTTTTGGTGTCAAATTAGTACCGTTCAAAGTTCTCACTTTAGAGTCAAACCCTTTGACATATGATGAAGAAAGGCAAATTATTAGCGACACTAAAGGCATGAATCACAATCAAGTAATTAACTATGCACTTAATGCTGTGAAGAAAAAGTTTTCGGATATTATTAACTCTACTGAAGAGGATAAATCCAGCTATGTGAGTTTCTCTGCAATGTTTGCATCTGTTGTAAATTTAGGTTTCCAAACAAATTGTATTGCTGCTCACGCTGTAACAGTAGAAGGTACAGCAAGCGTATGTGGCATGAATATTTGCAAAGTATTGGGCCGTTTGATTAACCCTATGCTGAGGAAGCATAAATTTACGCTCATAAAAACGGCTGAAGGCTTTTTGTATTGTATCGACTCCACAGTCAATGCTATTTTCGGTTACAAACTTAAAACGGAAATAAAACCATACTCTTTTTAAAATAAGGCAGTACGACATAGTTAAAGTGTTTTTGTATAAGCCGTATTTTTATGATGCAAATTAAAAAGATTAACTTTGCGTTATAAAAGACAATAGAAATGAGTGTATGGGTCTGGGCTTATGCCAATCACAAAATTGATTTTAAACAGTTTGAAGAAAATCGCAAATTAGTTGTAGAGATTTCTAACAAACTCGACTCTTTATGTCTTTCAGATATTGAAGAAATTTGTGAAAGGTTTGAATGTCCCAAAGGATGTAAATGGGAGTATGTAGGGTTTAAGGAAAACGACGATTGTCCATTAACATTACAATTTGAGTTAGGAAGTTATGAGCTGGAAATTTCTACCCATTTTATACAATTGGATGCGTTAAATTTCCCATATACACATTGGTTTGCTCCGAGAGACAACTTTGAAAAGAGTGAGATAAGACAATGGATGACTATTTTTCATTCCATTGTAAAGGTTTTGGGCGGAGATACTATCGAATATTTCCCCGACAATATGATTGAGCCATGTTCTTTAATGCCGAATGAGATAGAAGATTATAAGAATATGACAATGGCGAGGCATATTGAGATTTTAAAGCAAAGATGGTCTAATATATGCGAAACCTATGAAGATGCTAAAAAACAGTGGAATAATAACGATTGTGCTCCATTGTTAATAGAAAAAATCTAAAATACTTATCATTTTCCACATCTGAAAAAGGTTCTTGTTTGTGTTATTATTTTAAGGAGCGTTGCTAGATAATTGTGATGTTCTATATAGTGCAAGTGATTTCTTTTTTATAGGTGTTTTCTTTTGCAGTAGTATTTCTATTGTGTACCTTTGCTGAGAGGTAAGATGTTTATATATTTTCAGAATAGTTTTTTATTAGCATTTGCGAGCTGATTCCGCATTAAAACACTATAATCATGACAGACTCTCAACTTTTATCCGGTATAATGCAGAATGATGAACGAGCTTGGAGATTCATATGCAGAACTATGAAATCGGGGTTCGTATCAATTATCGGGCAGAGATTTCCTTTCGGTAACTTTTCAAAAGAGGATATGGAAGATTTGTTTCAAACTTCCTGCATCGTGCTTATGCAGAAAGTGAAAGAAGGAGCCGTGTCAGTATCCCGTGAGGGTGCACTGTTCAGCTATCTTGTTCAGGTAGGTAAACTCACTGCGAATAATCTTATAAGGAAAAGAAGTTCTTTATCGATAGAAGATATGGTTACAATTCCCGATAATCCACATAAAGAAGATGAAGACTATGATATCTCGGTAGATGAGAAGCAGCAGGCCCAAGATGAATTTATCGATAGGGTATTTGAAAAGCTGTCCCCTGAATGTAAGACACTTTTTAAGCATTACTATTGGGGACATAAGACTTTGGACGAGATTGCAAGCATTCTTGGTATGCGTAATGCCGATTCTGCCAAGAGTAAAAAATTTAAGTGCATGAAAAAAGCTAAGGACATTGGCAATATGCTCATTAAATGTGGCGAATTTACTGAAGATGAAATACGCGCAGCTGTTGAAAGAATTTCTTTAAAGGAACTAATAAAAGAAGAAACATTCTATGCCGAGAACGGCATCAGCATGGCAGCACTAGATGTAGATGAAGACACAGAGTAAAGTGAAAGCTATTTTTAATAAACTGGGGTATATCGCTTCGGTGGCATTCTTTTGTTTGCTGGCGGTTCTTTTCGTGGGAGTGTTCATCACTTCGCTTGAGAAGAATGCCATAGATATGTATGTGCGAGTTGGCTGGGCATGGAAGCATACTGGAAATTATGTTGGACTGTTTGCCGGATTTTTTGCGTATGGGTTATTCTTGCTTTTCATGTTTTTGCCGAAAGTCAAGCATAATATTGATTGGCTGATGAAGTTTACGCACGAGCTTACCCACACTTTAGTTGCATTGCTCTTCTGGAGAAAAATCTATGAATTTGTGGTGAGAGGGCGGGAGTGCTATGTGTTCTATGAGAAAGGTAAGATAGGGTATATTACGATAACATTGTCACCATTCTGCATACCTATCTACACATTAATGCTATTCCCATTCAGGTTCACGGGCGACAGCCATTATATGATAATATTCGATGTCTTAATAGCTTTTACTTACGCATTCCATGTGCACTCATTTCTCAAGCAGACAAGATTCACGCAATCTGACATTCGGAACTGCGGTCGAGCAAGATCGGTATCATATCTTGCATTTGTTCATCTGGCCGTGCTGTCTTTAATTCTAGCTATACCCAAGGGCGGTGTACTCAATGCCTTAAACAGGGTGTTCTTGGAATATCCGGTGCTGATTCTATCGGATTTCTCCAGTTGGCTAAATGAAATAATCACATTTTTTTGAGCTACCGGTCACTATTTCTTCATAATGACATTATAGAGTGAAAACAAATTACTAATTATTTAAATTTATCATTATGAAGAAAATCTTTTTTGTAGCGATTATTTCGCTTGTTTCAATTTTTTGCGTTTCTGCAACTGTTCCAACCTCAGCTTCTGATGACTATTCGTCTTCGGTAACTGCAACCATAGCAGGCGTAGATGAAGAATTTGATTTCGACACCAAGACATTGGTCGCGATCTATAAGCTCATGCCCAAAAAGGTTAAAGAACTGTGCGTCGCAAGTTACAAGGACATTGCTCCAAGATTAGAAAAGTCGGGAAGTAAAGGCTTTTCATATGAAGGAGTTAAAATTACTCCGATAAGAACCTCCGAAGGAACCAATCTCAAGTTCAGTTACGGCGGTCATTCGGTAGTGGTGAAGAATTACACAAAATCGGAGTTTGACGACATATTCGTACTATAATTCAGTTCGTTATAAAAAGCAATGGACGGCCCGGTTGTCGGGTCGTCCATTGTACTAATCATTTCATTAATTGGTTATATTGAGGGAGAACTGCTTATTATTTGTAGTTGACCTTCTGCTGTGTTGGAGATTTCAAACGCATATCGTAGCTTCCCCATTTGCCTGCTTGATAGAATTGCCATAGCATCTGGTGAGAAACATAGTATTCTCCACCGTCTTTTATGATAACATCAACATCAATGCTTCGGTGGTCGGTGCGGTTGAAATTGTTAGGGTCGGTATAAACATGCCAGTCACTTTCAACAACAATAGCTTTCACAAACTTAGCGCCAAACTTAGCCTTGGCTTGTGCGGTAGCCTGATTCTGAATTGTTGCCGATACAGGCGCAGCCTTAGGCATGTCAACCGGTGCAGAACCTGAAGTTCGCGCTACATTAAGCCAATCGTCATAATGCTGTTGATACAAGAGCTTGTAATCGTCCTCAAGATCCATGTAAATGTCATCATTCTTGCGGTTTGAAGTGAAGCGGTCGCGTCCGATATCGCTTTTCATCATAGTGAATTGCTTGAAAAGGAGATTGAAAGCGTCAACAATGCGGCCTTCGGCTTTAGCTTGTTTTGCCTCATTCATGGTTTGTTGCATTGCAGCACGGATTACTTCATAAGAAGTGTTGTCCATGAATGCACCATAGGCATCGTCATTATCTACTGTTTTCCATCGTTTCAAGCGGCTTTTTTCCGATTCTAGCAAGCTGATTTGAGTCCCGTCCTTGAGCAGAAGCTTGCGCATATCCGACATTCCGGTATATTCCTCGGCCCAGCCCAGTCTAGTTCTAGTGTAAGGTACGGTGTGCACATTGTGGCTTAGTGCCAGAATTTCATATGCTAGTCTAGCGCGTATGTAGCATCTGTAACCTTCAGTTTCATTCGGGTGCTTGATGAAATAAGAGAAATATGCCACCAAGGGATATTCGGTCACATGCACTTGTTTTAAACCTCTAGTTGGAGACTGATAGTCAAAGAATTCAAACAGCCAGTAATGCTGATCGTCATTAGGCAAATTGCTGAGAGCAATCCATTTGTCGTAATATTCCTTTACCTTAGGATTGTTGATGTCATAAAGCGGAGCATTAACCGGGTCGTCAACAGGCTGGTAGATAAATACCTCGGGATTCAGCTGGATAGCCTGAGGCGCTTGAGGCTCGGCAGCCGGTTGTGCGCTGCTTTGCGAAGCGCTTTCGTTAGAAGCAGAAGTTTCGGTAACGGTTGCCGTTTCGTTTGACGATTTTGAATTGTTGTTGTTGCTTGTAGTTATTTCCACATTCAAAGCCTTCTTTGCTTTTTTCAGCAGACCTTTAAACTGAGCTGATGCAGTACATTGAACACCGAATATAATGGCTATAGCCATCAAAATTCTTAAAAATTTATTCTGTTTCATAATCATAGAAATTATTTGATTAATGTTTTCTTTCCGTTTTGAATCACCACGCCGCGATAGTTCTTGTCAACAGGCTGTCCCATGAGGTTGTAGCGAGGAGCGTTGCCGTTACCGGCATCTGTTTCAATGCTTTCTATGCTGGTAGATTGTTCTCCAAGATAAATATTTCCGTTGGTGCGTTTCAATGTCCAATTCTTACCCATAACAGTAAGGGCTTGCTCTTGTGACATTGAGTTTTGCTCGGTGTCGGACGAAGACTTGAACACAAGTTCGGCATTATTACTTGCTGATGGTGTGGGCAATTTATCCACAAATTGCTGTACATTCGCGCCATTTATTGCATTGTCGGAACAATTTAAATATTTAAATTTAACACCACTATATGCGTCGAATTTAAGACCTGTTAAATTGTTATTTGAACAATTCAATCTCTCTATGTCACCTACACTAATCTCAGTGAGTTTATTATTTTGACAATTAACTTCCAAATATTCAGCGTATGAAAGATCAAGGGTATTAAGTTTATTATCATTTATATCTAAGTATTCCAACATCCAATTTGCGGCTAAGTTAATCTCTGTCAATAAATTATTATTGACATGAAGAGACTGTAAATTTACATTGTTTGTAACATCTAACGACTCAAGTTTATTATTTCGGAGAGATAAAGTATTTAACTCCTTGTTTTTAGACAAATCAATTGTTGAAAGAGAATTATTAGATAAATTTAATGTCGAAAGGTTTACATTTTTAGTTAAATCAACACTCGTGAGTTGATTGTCGTTGCAAATCAATGTTTGCAGATTGTAAAAATGCTCAATTCCTTTTAGATTTGCAATTGATTTCCCTGCCAAATCCATTTTTTTCCAATCTTTAATATAGCCTGTATAAGCTCCGACCGGATAGGTATAATAGTTATATGGAAATCCTTCAACAATGCCCGAACTTGGATTTTTTGCAAATTCATAAAGAGCCTGCCTGAAGTTGGCGTCAGGAAATACTGTTTCATCAGTTCTACAAACACCTACCGCTATTTGTGCCCAATATGCTCCAAATCTTTTTGCCGAAGCATTATATCCTGTTCCCACTACTATCGGGTAAGCACCTTCATGGGTGAATGAGCCAAGTTTTTCAATAGCGTAAGCATAACCAACTACATCGAAATAAGAATCAGAGACTGTGAGAGAGGCAAAATCATATACCCCATTGTGGTTTTCGCCATAGCCACCAGCCCTTACACAAGAATTATTTCTAACAATTAGATTCTCTTTTCCGGTAGCACCTTCAATGCCATTGGAATTGCTGGCAGAAACAGAACAATCATATACATTATCAAAAATCAAGGTCTTGCCATTTCCAACGGTAATACCATCTTCATCTCCACCTCCCACACGAAGTTTTCCACCTTCGGGGACAGTGATTGTGGTATTATTATTTAATCGCACAGGTGAAGAATCTTCGGCTGAGAGTTCATTTTTCCCAAGAAACACAATTTTCAATCCATCTACATCTTCATTCAAGATGGCACGGTTGTAACTACCGGTGCGTTCAATCAGGATATTTTTGAAAGTAAGAGTTTTTGTCGCCGGGTCATACTTTATATAGTATTCATCGTCGGTAGCACTTGAATGTTTCTCAATATGTTCGCCCGTAATATTTGAGCAGTTGTCGGAGGTAACATCAACGCCGCCCACAGTAAGACCATAGTCAGTGGCTCCAAATGCGCTGACTGCTGCAAATAGAATTGCCGCTAGTAGTAAGTT
>JAFOXR010000070.1 GCA_017391675.1 Muribaculaceae bacterium | reverse complement strand
TTTTATCTCTATGTAAGAGATACTTAATATATTGCAAAATTACGCAAAATAAAGCAACTATCACCATTTTGAAGCCAATAAAACGATGCGTAGCCATATAATTATGTGTGATTGTTTAGCATAAAGTTTAATAGCGTTTGCCCATTGGCTTGCTTTGAAATGTAGCAATAATATCATCGGCAGTGTACTTTACTCGCTTATACTCTAATTGGTTGATGATAGATTGCAGCCGCTTAATATCCCAACCAATTCGCTCCTCAATTGATTGAAGACAGCTCTGTCGGCTGTTATTGGTGATGATTATTGCGTTCTCATCCTCACCCCATTCGTTTATAAATAGTCGGTAATCCGTCTTTAGTTGACGGATTACACGATTCTGAATGATTTGATAATAGATTGTTCCCTCTTTGTTCTCATTTTTCGAGGGTCGAAACTTCACCTTGATACTTGCCATAAATTTCCAGTTGCATTTATTGTGAGTAATATCTCAGTTAAGTTGTAGATAAAATGGAATAATGTAGTATACAAAATGTATTTTAAGCGGAAAAAGATGTAATTTTGTGTGATTTTTTCAGAAAACGACATGGAAAAACTTCAGAATGGGCCTTCTTGGAAATATCATGTGTTGGCCGTTATCACAATTTTCGTGTGGGGAACTACATTTGCCTCCACTAAAGTGCTGCTCAACCACGGATTGACTCCATCGGAGATCATGTGCTACCGCTTCAGCATTGCATACTCGCTTTTATGGATATGCTCGCGACGATTCTTTGCGAGAAACCTTGCCGACGAACTGTTTCTGGCTCTAGCCGGCTTTGTGGGCGGTACTCTTTATTTCTGGTCGGAGAATACGGCTATCGAGCTGTCAATCACATCAAATGTGGCACTCATCGTGTGCTCAACGCCCGTAATCACTGCCCTGCTGGCTATTCTGTTCATAAAAGAAGAGAAACTCACCAAGAAACTCTCGGTAGGCTCGCTGGTAGCACTCATCGGTATGGCATTTGTAGTACTCAACGGCAAGGTCCTCAAATTCAATCCCGTAGGTGATTTCCTTGCACTTATCGCAGCCACATCATGGGCGGTATATTGTGTCGTGCTACGCCGTTTCGACGGTAAATACAGCATGTGGTTCATCACCCGTAAAGTGTTCTTCTACGGGCTAGTGACAATGCTGCCTATAGTTTGTCTTGACAGCGAACCGCTTCACCTGGAGGCTTTCACCGAACCGGCAGTATATCTCAATATCCCGTTTTTGGGAGTCGTTGCATCAATGTTATGCTTCTACTCATGGAATGTGGTAATGGAAAATTTAGGGACAATACGCGCGTCCAATTACCTTTATTCCCAACCTATCGTATCACTGGTTTGCTCGGTAGTAATTCTGCATGAGCCACTCACAATCATTGCCGCAATAGGAACCGTTTTCATTCTGGCAGGCATATATATAGCTCAGCACGGATTCAAACTCCCTCATCGACAATAAAACAAACAGGCGGAACTCATAGGAATCCCGCCTGTTTTTCAATATATCCTTCACCTATCATTTCTTGGCTGAAGCAACAGCCGACTTAATGTTGGCAAAAATTTCTTCAATTGTTCCGCAACCTTCTATTTTAGCATATAAGCCTTCATTCACATAGAAGTCACGAAGTGGAGATGTTTGATTATGATATACTTGAAGGCGTTTCTTTATTGTTTCTTCATTGTCATCGCTTCGTCCCGAATCCTTACCTCGCTTAATCAAGCGGGCTGTCAGTTCCTCATCATTCACTTCTAGACCTATTACCACATTCAACTTCATGTTTCTATCGGCAAGAAGTGTCGTCAAAGCCTTAGCTTGTTCTATCGTACGAGGGAAACCATCAAAAATTACGCCATTTGCAATCTTATCGGTATTTTCGTCAAGTACCTTTCCTAATATTGACACCATCAAGTCATCTGGAATAAGATTTCCTCCAGAAATAAAACTATCTGCAATTTTACCTAGTTCTGTACCGCGATTAATTTGGTCACGAAGCACCTCTCCAGTAGAAATATGAAACAATCCATATTCTTCTATCAGAAGATCGCTTTGAGTTCCTTTTCCTGAACCTGGACCTCCAAAAATAACTAGATTAAACATAATAACTTGAAATTTAATTTTATTCTTATAAATTGTAAATCAGTAGATTCTATTCTTTCCGAACTATTTGTTCGCAACTTTCAGCTACGCATTATTCCACATTTTCGCACACCACATAGATATCGCTCAAGTTGCGGGCTTTTCCATCTATATCCAGTCCATAACCTATGATAAACTTTGAAGGAATCTCAAAACCCACATAATCAGGCTTAGCATCGGTGCGCAACGACTCTGGCTTGAACAGAAGAGTGGCAAACTTAACCGCCTTAGGATTCTTCTCCTTAAGCGTTGCTATAAGCGATTTCGCGGTAATGCCCGTATCGACAATATCTTCAACGACAATCACTGTGCGTCCAGTCAAGTCCTCATCAAGTCCCATCACCTGCTTCGCGTTGCCTGTAGTAGACATGCCGTCATAGGATTTATAGCGAATGAACACCATTTCGCTATCATTTATATTACATGCGCGGAACAAATCTGCTGCAAAAACGAACGCACCGGTAAGCACGCACACAAAGAGCGGCTTATCATCGCCATGGTCACGATTAATTTCCTGAGCCACACGCTCAACTTGCTCTGCTATATGCTCCTTTTTCAGGTATGGTTCAAAAGTCAAACCATTTACTGTAATCTTATCAGTTCCCATTGGAAATTAAAAAAATTTGGCACAAAGTTAAAAAAGATAAACCGCTTTAGCAAGAAAAAAGCAATGATTATCCCACACAATTTTCATTCCGAGCCATATTATAGGTCCATATTCAGGTTCATATAGTACATATTATTTAATTTATGTTTATTTTAGGGAGAATTGAGGGGAAAGCGGTGAAAATGATGTATATTTGCATGATATTGGCGCAGAAGTGCCAAGACTATTTATTTTTGCGGTGTACAATGAAGATTTTTAATACAAAAGGTTTACAAAATATATTTGACCGCACTATCGCATCTAGTGAAGATGGAGGTGTGGGATTGATGGAACGCATTGCGTCGTCGGTATCATGCGAAATCATTTCTCGCTGGTTGCCGAAGAAGCGTTTTGTACTGTTTGCAGGTCCTGGCAGCAATGGCTGCATAGCCCTTGCAGTAGCCCGTATGCTCATTGAGCAGGGCTATCGTCTTGAGGTATTCTTGTTCAATGTTCCGTCCATGCCTATATCGGAGGAATGCAACATCAACAAGGAACGGCTTCTGGCTATCGAGGGAGTGGATTTCACCGAAGTGAAAACTACTTTTGAAATGCCTTACATCTCGGCCGACGATGTTGTGATTGACGGCTTGTTCGGCACTGGACTTACTGCCCCTCTCAAGGGTGGCTTTACCATGCTTGTGCAAGGCATCAATGAATCCAATGCCTATGTTGTGGCAATTGATATGCCTTCGGGACTCCTTGCAGAATGGAACCATAATAATGACCGCCGCAATATCATCAAGGCTGACCTTACTCTTGCTTTCAAGTTCAAGCGACTGTCATTCTTCTTTGCCGAGAATGCCGAATATGTGGGTACATGCAAGGTGCTTGACATAGATTTTGACGCAGAAACAATACGCAAGACTCCAAGCAGCTTCTATCTTGTGGAAGAGGCTGATGTGCGCCGCAGACTGCGCAAACGCAAGGAGTTCTCAAATAAATACGATTACGGAACGCTACTATTGGCTGCCGGCAGTTACGGCATGATGGGAGCCGCATTGCTTTCGGCAAAGGCTGCATTGCGGTCAGGAGCCGGCCTGCTCACTGTTCACGCACCACGATGCGGGTACTCAGTACTTCCAAGTTCCGTTCCTGAAGCTATAAGCCAATATGACAATGACAGCACGATAATCACCGATGTGCGTCTAGACCGCAACTACTCCGCCATAGCCATAGGACCAGGCATAGGTACCAAGGACGATACCATAAATGCAGTGGATTCACTGATGAAACGCTACAACCGTCCTTGCATACTCGATGCCGATGCCCTAAACTGCATATCACTGCGTCCTGGCATGCTCGACAGCATTCCTAAAATGTCGGTAATCACTCCTCATGCAGGAGAATTTGACCGACTTTTCGGCAATCAGATGAACGACGAATCGCGTTTGCGAGAAGCTATAAAGATGTCGCGCCGCTACGGCATTGTCATCGTATTGAAGGGCCGATATACCATGGTTATACGCCCCGACGAAAAGGTGTATATCAACAGCACAGGTAGTCCTGCACTTGCCACCCCAGGCAGCGGTGATGTTCTTACAGGACTCATCGGAGGATTTGCCGCACAGGGATACGAAATGGAGCTCTGCGCTGCAATGGGTGCTTTCATTCATGGAGCGGCAGGCGACCGTGCAGAGAAGACACTAGGTTCCTACTCGGTAACGGCTAGCGACATCATCGACAACATCGGGCCTGTCATCAAGGAAATAATGTCAAGAAACGAAACAAAATAATCTCTCTATATTCAATTATGAAACATAGAATTTGCACATATATGCTAGTTGCCGCTGCAGGTCTGGGATTATCTGCTCAAGCGCAAACGACACAAAAGCTTTCTGCAGCCAAGCACAATGACTACGGACTAGTATATTCCTTGCCAAGCACACACTTGCGCATCGAAATAGAAGCCGAACAGACAGTGAAGAAAGCTGGTCCTTACTATAACTATGCAAAAAAATATCTGGGAACAACCGATGTCGTTCTGCAGGATTCAAAATCCTGGACTCTAAAAAGCATCAAAGTCTCGTCTTATGGAGTTCCTGAAAAAGGCAACGAATACCTTATGCAATTCAAATCGGGAGCGACTCCTTTCATGGTTGTAAACGAAGACGGACTTCCACTATCAATCAACACCGATGATGTGGAAGCGCCCGAATATCAGAAAGGGGAAGCTACACCGCTAACGGAAAGCCTTCTTGACGACAACGCATACACATCGGCTCTATCGGGCGAACTGCTTGCTAGCGGCTCATTAGCAAAACGAGCTGAGAATGCCGCAAGCACTATATACAAACTGCGCGAAAGCCGCACCAACTACGCTCTAGGCGAAGCCGACCAGATGCCACCCGACGGAGAGGCAATGAAACTCATACTCAACGAGCTCAACAAGCAGGAGGAAGCACTAAAAGTGCTGTTCCTTGGCACAACACAGACTGCGACAGCTGTTGAAGTCATTGACTTCACTCCTACTGCCGACACTCAAGATGAAGTGCTATTGCGAATCTCCGACTTCAATGGAATATCTTCCAAGGACGACCTTAGCGGGGAGCCTTTGTACATCAGCGTTAAAATACTTACCAAGGGAGAAGCTCCACTTGACGAAAAAGGAGCTGTTAAGAAATTGCCTAAGGGAGCTGTAATGTACAACATTCCAGGCAAAGCCAGAATTTCATTGAAATATGAAGGCGAAGAAGTTTTCAGCGATATATTCGATATTGCGCAATTCGGCGTTGAATACGGCTTGAACCCGTCTTTATTCACCGACAAGAAAGCACCTTCCTACATCAAGTTCCACCCGGCAACTGGCGGCATCAAGGAAATAGGTGTTGTGGAAAAAGGCAGCGTCAGCAAGAAAGTATCAAAGAAAAAAGAAACCAGCGAGGAGGAAGCAGACAGCAGTATTGACGGCTTGTTTGATTAACAAATATCCAACAGAAGATGAACAACTCAACCGATGATAAAATGAGAATCGACATCATTACGGTAATGCCCGAGATGCTCGTTTCCCCACTAAATACATCAATACTTAAAAGAGCTCAAGACAAGGGCCTTGTGGAGATTGTTATACACGATCTCCGCGACTACACTCTCGACAAGCACCGCCGTGTTGACGACTACCCTTTCGGAGGAGAAGCAGGCATGGTGATGCAGATTGAGCCAGTGGACCGTGCCATATCTCACTTGAAGTCCCAACGCGAATACGACGAGGTGATTTTCACTTCGCCCGACGGTGAAGTGCTTAACCAGCCCATGGCCAACAGCCTGTCGCTAGCAAAGAATCTCATTATCCTGTGCGGACACTATAAGGGTATTGACTATCGAATAAGGGAACACCTCATCACTAAAGAAATATCCATTGGCGACTATGTGCTCACCGGAGGCGAACTTCCTGCAGCAGTGATTGCCGATGCTGTCGTAAGACTCATTCCAGGGGCTATAGGCGACGAACAATCAGCTCTAAGCGACTCATTCCAGGACAATCTTCTAGCACCGCCTGTATATACTCGTCCTGCAGAATACAAGGGCTGGAAAGTGCCTGAAATACTGCTATCAGGACACGAGGCAAAAATCTCGGAATGGAAACACGAAATGTCGGTTAAACGCACTATGCAACTTCGCCCCGACTTGCTTAAAGACTAACAACACTCTTGCACAATGGAAGAAAACAAAACAAAGAAAAAAGATACGCCCGAAAAAAAAGGGAAACGCAATATACTCACACGCTGGATTCCGCGCTGGCTTAGCCTGCCGCTCATTATCATCGTAGCATTCCTTATCATTATGGTGTTCTACGGCGACAACAGTTACCTCAAGAGCAAGGAATACAGCAAGAAAATTGACGAACTCCAGAAAGAGATAAAGGCAAACAGGGATTCTGCAGCATACTATCAGCGCAAGTCTCATGAACTGGCTACCGACCGCGAAACGCTTGAAAAAATAGCACGCGAGCAGTATGGCATGAAGCGAGAGAACGAAGATGTATACATAACAGACATTCCTTAAGCAAACGAAACTTTTAATTATGAACAGCATGAAGAAACTAGCGCCTGCACTGCTATCGGCAGGAATGATTATACTGCTGGTAACAGCAATTTTGCCTCTTGTAGGGATTATGTACCCTTGGCTGCGATACATCTATGCCATAGGAGCGGCACTCACACTCATTTCCCGCTTTTTCGACCGATACGACGGAAAGAATACAGGCATCAAGCGACTATACCGCATTCAGGCAGTCTCAGCCTTATGCTACTGCGCATCAGCAGCTCTACTTTTCTACTCTTCTTCCGAGAAAGACTGGTTAGCATTCCTTATGTCGGGTGCAGTACTGCAGATTTACACCTCCTTCCGCATTCAAAGCGAAGAGAAAAAGGGAGCAAAGAAGAACGGATAACAGCAGCATTAAGGCTATAGTAATAGGCAAAATAGCCCGTTAAAGCCTCACAAAATAGTAAAAATATGTCATTACGGCGATTAATTCACAATGATTTACTAATTTTGTGGCGAAATAATAAAAACTATTCATTGCACAGCAACGCATAGTATAACAATTAGAAAACATTTGACTCACAATATAATGAAGATACTAAGATATCTACTACTAGCTTTCACAGCAATGGCATGCTCATTAGGAGCAAGCGCTCAAGCTAACACAACAAGTCCGTATTCAATGTTCGGATATGGTATCTTGAATGATTACGCAACCAGTTCACAACGCGCAATGGGCGGTGTGGGATATGCAATGAACGGCGGACGCCAGATTAATGTAATGAACCCAGCCTCATATGCAGCAATCGACTCTCTAACATTCCTGTGGGATATCGGAGTAGATGTGAGCTTCCTTAATTCCAAAGAAGGCAACCTTAAAGCCAATAGCATAGGTGGAGGCCTTGACTATATCACTATGCAATTCCCTATCACAAAAAAGATTGGAGCCAGCATAGGTTTACTGCCATACTCTTCGGTAGGATATGAATTCGGAGGAAAGATTCTTGAGGACAGCGATGTACTGGGCAGTGAGTCTAGAAACGGTAGCGGAGGTCTTAACCTTCTATATGCAGGTGCAGCCATCACTCCAGTCAAAGGGTTGTCGGTAGGTTTCAATGTAGGCTACCTATTCGGAACAAACATATATGATGCCTATGTTTACAGCACTAGTACATCACTCTACGAACGCGTTATTAAGGTGCATTCATGGGATTTGAAGATAGGCGCACTATACACCTACAATCTTGATAAGAAGAACAAGGTATCGGTGGGTGTCACTTTCAGTCCGAAGAAGTCGCTGCAAGGTAATACCTGGGGAGCTTACTACGATATCACCAACGACACTCGCCAGGACACCATAGGCTATACAAGCCTCAACGGAAACAACTACACTCCAATGAGCTTCGGTGGCGGTATAAGCTACGAATATGACAAGAGAATATTCGTAGAAGCCGACTTCACCTATCAGAACTGGAAAGACGCTAAATTCACTAGTGTAGAGGGATTTGACAACAATGTCAATAGCCTCACTTTCGACAACCGCTGGAAAGCAGCGCTAGGCGTGCAATATACTCCACAGTTAAGAGGCGGATACATGCGCAGAGTAAACTACCGATTAGGAGCCTACTGCACTCACGACTATGTAACTGTGAGAGGCAATAATGTGCGCGAATATGGAGTAACCTGCGGTCTTGGTCTGCCTGCACCAGGGAGTAAGACTGTAATCAACATAGGTTTCGAGTACAAGCATCGCGCTACTGCCCCAGTCAATTACATTTCCGAAAATTATTTCAATGTCACTGTAGGTGTCAACTTCAACCAGATGTGGTTCTGGAAGAACAAGATTGAATAATTCCACACAATTTACACGAACAAACCGGTTGGTGGCATAAAAACATGCTTCCAACCGTTAATATATTAATCGCATCTTTTAAATAATTTGTACAAGAGCAGGAACATATTATTTCTTCTGGTAATAGTGCTGATAGCCCTAGGTTGCAAGGACGAGGTCAAGAATGTAATAAGTCAAGACACCGACCCTGAGGTCACACCCACTGTACTTACCAAGGAAATAACCACACTAGTGAGCGATTCGGGTATCATGAAATACCGTATCACATCGGCTCGCTGGGACATTTATGACGAGAGCAAGACTCCTTGCTGGAAATTTCCTAGCGGACTGCATCTTGAACAATTCGATAGCGACCTTAAGGTTGCAGCATCATTTATATGCGACAGCGCAACATACCTCAAGAATGACAAGCTATGGCATTTTGTGGGCAATGTGCGTACATGGAACATACGGAAAGAGCTTATCCTCACCAACGAAATGTACTGGAACGAAAAAGACAAGAAGGTATATTCCGATTCGTTCATTCACATCGAAAGGCCCGACAGGGTGCTGGAAGGATACGGCTTTGAGTCCAACGAACAGCTCACTACCTACAAACTTAAACGGCCTATGGGTATATTCCCGATAGACGAAGAACGGAGAAAAGCCCGTAATAGCGCCTCCGACAGCATAATACAGGTAGAAGTACCAGAAGATTCAATAAACCAACTATAACAAACATTTTCTCCAGAAATGGATACAGCTATACTTACATTAAGCATAATGACACTTGTGTCGATGATATTTTCGGCATTTTTCTCGGGTATGGAAATCGCCTTCATATCGTCAAACAGCGTACGCATCAAGATTGATGTTGAGAAAAAAGGTCTAATCAACAGCCTGATAAGCCTTTTCTACCGCCACAAGGAAATGTTCATCACCACAATGCTTGTGGGAAACAACATTATGCTCGTAATCTACGGTATGGGCATGGCTGGGCTTCTGGACCCTTACCTAAAGGAAATTTTCAACGGTAACGAAGCTATTGTCCTTATTACCCAAACCATAATCTCAACAATAATAATTCTTATAACAGGAGAATTTTTCCCAAAAACGATTTTCCGTATCAACCCTAACAGCTCGCTACGCACATTCTCATTGCCTCTATATATAATATATGTGATTCTCTATCCTATCACATGGTTCTCTACAAAGCTATCGAGCGCATTGATGCGACTGTTCAAGATCAAGATTAACGAACAGACATTCGGAGCTATCACCGTGGGCGAACTAGATGCCTATCTGCAAGAAAATATTGAGACTCACGAAGAAGAGAACAACGAAGTGGAACGGGAAGTGAAGATTTTCCAGAACGCACTTGACTTTTCTGATACTCACCTGCGCGACTGCATGATTCCTCGCAACGAGATTGTTGCAGTAAATATCGACACCATTGAAAGAGATGCTTTGAGCGACCTTTTCACACAAAGCGGATTTTCCAAAATCATTGTTTATCACGACGACATCGACAATGTACTTGGATATATACATGTGAGCGAACTGTTCACCCCCGAAAACAACTGGAAAAAATGCATCAAGCCAGTACTTTTTGCCCCTGAAACAATGCTTGCCAACAAGATGATGCAGAATCTACTCAAGCAGAAACGCAGTATGGCTATCGTCGTTGACGAATTTGGCGGCACAGCAGGAATGGTGACTCTAGAAGACCTTGTAGAAGAGATTTTCGGTGAAATAGAGGACGAGCACGACCACTCTCGTCTTATCGCGCAAGAGGTTGAAGAAGGAATATACGAGTTCTCCGGACGCATAGAGATTGAAGAGATTAACGAGCGCTTCCCTCTTGAAATAGAAGAAAACGATGAATATCAAACGCTCGCAGGCTATATACTTTACAATCTTGAAGCAATTCCGCAAGTAGGCGAAACCTTCATGATTAACGATTACACTTTCTCTGTAATCAAGCTAGACGGAGCTAGAATTGACCTCATACGCTTAATTACACAGAAAAAAGAAGAAAAATAACCAAGCATTGTTGGATATTCACAAAAAAGTATTAACTTTGCAATCGCAATCACAAAAAGAGTTTGTGATTATTGACATAACTTAATGGTGCGTTAGTTCAGTTGGTTAGAATATCTGCCTGTCACGCAGGGGGTCACGGGTTCGAGTCCCGTACGCACCGCACAACAAAAAGCCTTGAAGGAATCTTCAAGGCTTTTCTTGTTTCTATACACATAACGAAGCCAGCATATCTTGAGATATACTGGCTTACTATTTTAATACCAACTCTTTTAATTTCCTAGCGTAGTCACAAGTCCATTTACAGAAACCGACCCTTGTTCAGTTCCGCCCGACCATGAACCGCCTGCAAACCAGCCATTCCATGCTGAAGCATAACCCGATATAGAACCGCCCATAGATACTGTATAGGATTTGCCCGTAGTGATATCCGAAGAAGATAGCATCAATGTTCCTCTGTTGTATGACCTAGGAGACTTGAATGCTATTACTGGCTTGCCTGAGCTATCCAAAACAGATATAACATTATCCTTAGAAACCTCCAGGCCTTTGCACACCACCGAACATTGCGTACTAGATGACGAAGGCGATGACTGCAACGCTCCACCTAGAGCAATCACGACTCCACCCTTAACCACAAAATTGTCGCTCTTGTCCACATCAATTCCGCTTTCGGGTTCTCCTGTACCGACACCTATAACCACACCTCCAGATACCGTAAGCGTGCTATTGGCATCTATTCCGTCATTATTACTTGAATAGGCATACAACTTACCCCCGCTCACGAGCATTGACGATGTAATGTTCACAGCATCATCATAGGCATATACAAATGTTTCGCCGCCACTAATCGACAACGATGCTCCGCTATCCAAACCTTCGGCACCATCGCTTTTGCCTGTAGCAGCAATGTTCAACACACCGTCGCTTATCGTGACATTGCCATCGGCCTTCACCGCCTTAGGTGAAGAAGTTATTGCATCGGAGTAGACATATTCTCCGCCCGTAGTTGTTATCGTCACTTCTCCTCCGGCAACCGTTATTTCACCATCGGCATTCAAGCCCTTGCCACCCGATCCAGTACTCTTAAGCACATGCTTACCGCCTGTAAAAATGATGTTTTTCCCAGCCTTTATGCAAGTAGCCGAAGATGTATCCTTATCGGTAGTATCGTAAGTGGCATCACCCGACACATTCAGCAGCATCGTTCCTCCTGCAACCTCTACATTAAGATCACATTTAACGGCCTTGCCTGCTACCGAAGCGACATTGGCATACACAAGTCCTCCATTCATTTTCAACCCTACATTATCATTCAGGTCACCCTTCACATGAATGGCATTATTGGCAGCCTCAGTAACCACAAGAGTCACGCCCGGACGAATCATCATCAATCCGTCGGTAACCACAGCATGATTATTCTTTCCCGCTACACTGAGCACTCCCGAACCGCTGAACAGCATATTTCCTTCACTGAAGAAACAGCCCTTACGGTCTTCTATGACTGCAGGATTATTGTAGTAGGTATCATCGCTATAAGATTCGGCATCGGCCAGAGAATTAGTTGTGCCATCGGCCAAGTGAACAAACATGCCTTTCTTGCACTGGTTGTTAATAGCCGGACCCTTCTGTGATGCCAGTTCAACCCCTTGCAGAGTGAGTTTGAACTTCTTGTTTCCGTAAATTTTAAGACCTCCGTCCTCGCTCTTGCCCTTTACAACGATTTCGGTCCCGGCCACCGAATTGGTCAGCATATCTATCGCAACATAAGCGCCCGCAATATTGCTTGTGATAGCGTTATTAGAGCTTTCAACCGTTGCCGAAGCCCCATTATAGGTTACCGTTACCACATTTGAGAACGAATTGGCTTCGTGATACATGTCGGCATCGGTTCCTGCAACATCTAGCGCAGCATCACTGGCCGTTTCGCCATTCCATGCTGTAATCTCGTAATCAAAACCAGGCAATTCTCCATCGTCGGCAACACCTCCCCCTGGTGCAGGACCTCCAGGTGCAGGTTGTTCGCCTCCAGGCGGCATATCCGGTTCGTCACTGCCGTTATCGGTACAGGATACGCCACCTAAAAGGACAACTAATAAAAAATATGTCAAGTATCTTGTTATCGTCTTCATACACATTTACAGTTTAAATTTATAGCCTACGCCTATCACATGTCCGCCTTCCTCGTCTTCATCGCCATTAGCTATATACCTGTAATACAAGCTCACGGAATTTTTCTTGTTGATTTTATATGACGAACCTATAGTCCAACGAGTTTTTTCCACTGCGAATCTATCGGATAGCGAGTTGTAAAGTTCGCATGACACATAAGGAGTAAACTTGCTTTTTGCAATATTATACTCCACTTCCAGCCTAGAACGAAGCACATGCTTATGCTTTGCTTCCACAATTTCATCGTCCTTAGGGGTGATGCCATCGCTGTCAAACTTAGGTACAGACTGTCCAGTGCGGTAAGTATACTGATAGCGTTCACGCAACGAGAACGAGAATCTATTCCAGTCTACACTTCCAGTCAAGGCAAATGATGCCCTGTGCTTAGGCTGCCAATAAGACGGTATTATATTCCCCTTCTTTGTAGTTTCGGTAACCGTCTGCTGATGAATGTAGGTATAGCCAGCCGTTGCTTTCAGGAAACTGAACAGTTTATAGTCCAGCCCCACGGTTCCAGCCCAGCGTTCGGCACTTGACATTCCGTCATGTGTACGGAACTCCGCTTCCACAAATCCATTCAGATTCTTGGTTGCCTTCACTCTAACCTCGGCTGAGGTCCATAGGCTTTGAGCCTTCAATACAGGAGTAACGGCACACAGTGCCAACAATATTATAACTAGTCTTTTCTTCATATCTCTACTTATTTTCTTTAGGAAACTTCAACAAATGATTAACCGTATTGGAAGGGCCTTCACCTTCGTAGTAAATCTTTATCATAGCCGTGTCGCGAAGAAAATCCACGGCACCCACTTCCACTCTAATGATATCCAAGCCCAGACGCTGCTTCAAGTCTTCTATCATTTCGCTGCGCCTATCGGGGTGAATAAGTTCGATACGGTCATAAATTACCAGTTTTTCCGACACATGTCTAAGCCATGGGATATCCTCGCACAAACGAATGCAGACTAAGAAAATGAGGTTGGTAACCACCAGTTCCAAATAGCTCAATGTTACAGCCAACGCATTTATCACCGATACAGCAATGATCACAAACAAGTAGGTCATTTCCCGTACCGACATGGATTCCGTCCTATACCGAATTATACCGAATATAGCAAACAATCCCAGCGCAAAACCCACTTTTATCTTTACTCCTCCGAGCAAGTATATAAGGAAAAATATACTCACACTTATAAGGGCAAAAGTGAAGTAGTAGTCCCTGCGATGACTCTTAGGCCAGTACAACTTATGTATGATTACCCACACAAAGAACATATTGAACAGGAAACGCACGAGCAACTGTCCCATATCTCCCGTATCAATAAGCGGTGTATCCATGAATTCGAAATCTTCCATATCGTCTAGTTTTTCTGTATTATTTTATATGTTAATTAAAATTCTGAGTATTCTTGAACCTCACACATTTTCTCTATCATCTTCAACCTGGGCTTGAACCTGTTTTTCCTCAGGCAGTCGTCGGACAAAGCCATTCCCATGCAGTATTTACTGAATTTTGCAGGATGAATGTGCAGAGCACGAAACATTTCCGAAATAGGAGAAAACACATTACCGCCACGCTTAAGCTCAATAATCACCAGGTCATCAAGCCCGCATATCTTTCCCGTGTGGAAATTATGGAATTTAAGGCCTGTGTCTATGGTTAGCCGTTCGGTTTTGTTCTTGTTAACAAGCGTAATGCGTGAAAACTTGTTTTCAAGTCTATCCGACAGCTCTTCATGACTATAGCATGAGTGCTCGTTCACAAAATCGGTGCATGAATCGGCATCATGCTCAGCACAGTTTATGCGTTTCTTTGATGTACGACCTTTATTGTTCTTGCTCTTTATTTCCAGAAAAGAAAGCCCCGACGATTCATATTTTCTTATGCGTATCTTCTGCCTCCTCTTCCGTCCCCGCAAGTGCTCTATATACATATTGCACTGCTCTGTATCGAAATATCGGGTGTAATACGGCATATTGTACTCACCGTCAATCTTCTGCACGCAATACTCTGAATGAGCCATTTCCAGCAACTGAATGAGCTTATCGTAAGAAGTGACGAACTTGGTATCTATGCGATTCATCAACCGCACGCATTTCATCTCTTCCAATGATATAGAATCGTATTTGCTTATTATTTCTCTCATTCAATGGTAATAGTTTTCAGTATAAAGTTAGAATTTAAGAACTTTATTACAAAGCATAAATAATCTAACCGCGTTTTTTACACGATACAAAACACAAAAAGCACTGACGAATTTAGTTATTTAACAGAACTAAACACTTTTAGTGCCAATGTTTTTATTCAATAAAACATTTATCGTAAAGACCTTGCGATTCCTAAATCGCTAAACGGGCCTTCTTTTCAGCCTCTTAATTGAAGCCTATATCTTGATCTTATAGCCCAGTCCTATGATATGAGCATCTTCTTTACTAGTTTCGTCAATAAAGCGGTAATACAGTTCCACTGAATTCTTTTTGTTTATACTGTATGATGTTCCGAAAGTCCAGCGTGTTTCTTCCAGTTCCATGCCCTCGGTGAGGTAGTTGTGCAGTTCACACGAAACATACGGAGAGAATCCGCTGCTTGCTATCTTGTATTTAACTTCAAGACGAGAACGAAGCGTGTGCTTATGCTTTGCATCTACCACTTTATCGGCCATGCGGGTTATCCCGTCCGCTTCATATCTAGGGACACTCTTCCTGCCATTATAGGTATCTTGATAACGCTCCCTCAAGGAAAATGTAAAACCATTCCAGCCATAGCTACCAGTAAGAGCCACCAACCCTCTATGCTTGGGCAACCAATAGGAAGGCACTACCGCATCGGCCGAATGCGATGTTTCTGTCTGCTGATGCATATACATATATCCGGCCGTCACTTTCAAGTACTTGCACACACTGTATTCCAGCCCTATAGTACCTGCCCATCGCTCTGCACTCGACAATCCGTCATGAGTACGGAACTCCACCTGGGCGAATCCATTCAGTCCGCCTACTATATTGGTACTTGCCTCAGCCGAAGTCCACAATTTCTGGGCATTCAAGTTTCCTACCATAGCTATTACGCCCAGCAATGCAATAAAACATCTCTTTACCATAGACATCACATTTATAATTGAATTACAAAAATATAAAAAAGATATAACATTCCTATAACAAAAGCCTAGCATGAATGTTTGTCCTGACAGCAATACTTATCACGATTTTAGCGCAAGAATGATGAATTTTCAATAATTCTGAGTAAGTTTGTAGAAAATTTGAAGTTATGCCAGGCAAGCAGACTCTTACACAAGAACAGAAATTGACGCAACGGCTTTCGCCGCTGCAACTGCAGCTTGTGCCATTACTTCAAATGAACAGCATTGAGATTGAAGAAAAGGTGCGTAGCGAACTGGACGACAATCCTGCACTGGAAGTGAATGACGAGTCTTCAAGCAATATGCTTGACAAAGATGAAGACGGTGAAGTGTTTAACGAAACCGCCGAAGATATACAGAACGCCGACTACCGCGATGATGACGATATACCCTACTATCGCACCAATATTTCAAATCGCAGTGCCGACGACGAAACTCCTAACGCTATCATAATCTCCGAAAGTTCGCTTGTAGACTATCTCATGGAGCAAGTACACGAGCGTAAGCTCAGCGACATACAGCTGAAAATCGCCGAGTATATCGTGGGTAACATTGACGATAACGGCTACCTGTCACGCTCACTGATGGCCATTACCGACGACCTCATCTTCCAGACTGGACTCGATGTGAGCGAAGAAGAGATTGAGAATGTACTGAAAGTGATTCAGGAACTGGATCCTCCAGGCGTAGGAGCTTCGGGGCTTCAGGAATGCCTTTTGCTACAACTTGAAAGGAAGAAGGACAACCCTGTGAGCAAGCTATCCTATCGCGTTGTGAATGAACTGTTTGACGAGTTCTCTAAGAAGCACTACGAAAGAGTCATGAGCGTACTTGGCATTGATGACAAAACGATGAGAGACATCATTGCCGATATTCGCACACTCACTCCACGTCCGGGAAATGCTATAAGCGGAATCGCCGACGAGACTCATTCGCAGCAGATTATACCTGATTTCAATGTAGAAATAGAGGGCGAAAATATCATGCTCACTCTGCTCAACAATATTCCCGAGCTGCAAATTGCCGAGAGCTATTCCTCCATATGCGAGAACTACGCGAAAAACAAGCCTGCTACACGACACGAAGCCGAAATGGCTGCAGCGGTGAAGCTGAAATATGACAAGGCTAGCGATTTCATTAAAGTACTGCGACAACGCCAGGAAACCCTTTTCCGCACAATGCGCAGCATCACCATTCGCCAGCGCGACTTCTTCTTGAGCGGGGACGAGACCAGAATCCGTCCAATGATACTCAAGGACATCGCCGAAGATACAGGATATGACCTGTCGGTTATTTCCCGTGCTACCGTAAACAAATATGTGTCTACACAATGGGGCGTTTTCCCGCTTAAATATTTCTTCAACGAAGGGCTGCAGCACGAAAGCGGAGAGGAAGTGTCCTCACGCGAGATTATCACAATTCTCAAGTCGGTTATCGAGAACGAGAACAAGTCCAAACCCTACTCCGACGAAGCTCTATGCGGCATACTCCGGAGCAAAGGCTATGAAATAGCGCGGCGAACAATAGCTAAATATCGAGAAAAACTGTCGATTCCGGTTGCTCGTTTACGCAAAGAGATTTAAATTTGTATTCACAATATAACGCATGGCAACAATTCAAGACTCTAAACTATGATGCAGCATATTTCACGATTCATGTCGGGCATTTTCAGCCCTTTGCTCACTCCAAGCTACGGAGTGTTCCTGGCACTATGGGTCTCTATATTATGCTATCAGCAATTAGGAACGAGGCTAGTGGTAATGCTTATGATATTCGGTATCACATGCGTAATACCCATGATTGCCATAGGTTTGCTTCACAACTTCAAGCTCATAGAGGATCGTAGCCTTGACGAGCGTAAGGAACGGCATCTGCCCTATATCATAGCTATACTGTGCCACACAGCAGCCACTATATATCTTGTGAATGTGCATGCACCGTCATGGCTTGTGGCTTTTATGGGAGGAGTGATTCTCACTTGCACAATATCACTATTTGTGAATATATGGTGGAAAATAAGCGCACATTGCGCCGGGACAGGAGGCCTGCTGGCTTTACTGTTCTTCCTTCATTCCGAAGGGCTTGAGGCATTCGATCTGTTTTGGCTCATCTGCATCGCTATCATCATTTGTGGCGTTGTAGGCTCTGCACGCATCTATGAGGAACGCCATACCTTCTGGCAAGTGGCAGCAGGGTTTATAAACGGATACTACAGCGTGAAAATACTAATGAATCTATTCGCTTAAATAATAATTTTTCTAAGATATGAAACCTATCGTAAGTATTATAATGGGAAGTACCAGCGATCTTCCTATTCTTGAAAAGACAGCTAAGATGCTGGACGAAATGGAAATCCCGTTTGAAATGAATGCGCTAAGTGCTCACCGCACTCCAGCCGAAGTTGAAGAATTTGCTCGTGGAGCCGAAGGACGCGGCATCAAAGTGATTATTGCCGCTGCCGGAATGGCTGCTCACCTGCCAGGCGTAATTGCAGCAATGACTACTCTTCCTGTTATCGGCTTGCCTATCAATTCCACTCTTGACGGTATGGACGCACTGCTTGCTATCGTACAAATGCCTCCGGGTATTCCTGTTGCAACTGTGGGTATTAATGCAGGTCAAAATGCAGCCATCCTTGCAATTCAAATGCTTGCTCTTAACGATGCAAATCTTGCCGAAAAGTTTGCTGCATTCAAAGCATCTCTTGCTCAAAAAATTGTAAAGGCTAACGAAGACTTGAAAAAAGTAGAATATAAATTCAAGACAAACTGATGAACTATTCACGACGCAAAACATCTACCGTACACATAGGTGGAGTTAAGCTTGGAAGCGATTATCCTATACGCCTGCAGTCAATGACCTCAACCTCCACAATGGACACCGAGGGTAGCGTTGCGCAGTGCAAGCGCATCTGCGACGCTGGAGCCGATATCGTAAGGCTCACGGCACAAGGAGTAAGGGAAGCCGACAACATTGGCGAGATACGCTCTATCTTGAGAAAAGCAGGATACTGCACTCCACTTGTTGCCGATATCCACTTCAATCCTAAAGCGGCTTTTGCGGCTGCTAAGGTGACCGACAAGGTGCGCATCAACCCAGGCAACTTTGTAGATGTTGCGCGTACATTCAAGAAACTCAGTTTCACACAAGAAGAATACGCACAGGAAATTCAGAAAATCCATGATGCACTGGTTCCATTCATTGCCCTATGCAAAGAGAACGGCACTGCAGTGCGACTAGGAGTTAACCATGGTAGCCTGAGCGACCGCATCATGAGCCATTATGGCGACACGCCTGCAGGAATGGTTGAATCGGCAATGGAATTCCTGCGTGTATTTGTTGCACAGGACTTTCACGATGTAGTAATATCCATCAAGTCGTCAAACACTGTGGTGATGGTTCAGACCGTTCGGCTTCTAGTACAAGCTATGGAAGCCGAAGACATGCACTTCCCTCTGCATCTTGGCGTAACCGAGGCCGGCGACGGGGAAGACGGACGCATAAAATCGGCTGTTGGCATTGGCACTCTGCTTTCAGAAGGAATTGGCGACACCATTAGAGTTTCTCTCAGTGAAGATCCCGAACTTGAGGTCCCAGTAGCAAAAAAACTTGCAGACTATATCACTTCAAGAGCCGGCATGGAGCCTATCGCCGACTGTGAAGGAGCAAGCCACGAACCTATTGAACACGTGCGCCGCTCATCAGTCGAGATTACAGGACTACTAGGCGGAAACTGCAAGCCTGTTGTAATAACAACGGCATTGCCAAGCCAGATAACCGACAGACTTTCGCCCGACTTCTTTTATTCACCCGACGGAGCGGTTGAAGATGACAGCAACCGGTATATCGTTCCTGCCGACAAATATGACAATAGCAAGGCTAACGCATATCCGTTATTTGACTTATCCCAGGCAAAACAGCTGAAGGACTGCTGCGCACCGCTCAAATGGGTACAAGTATCTACCTGTACTCCTGTGGAAAGCCTTGCATTCCTGAAAGATGACAATAGCATAGCAATCATTCTAACTCCTGCACACGGCAACATAAGCGGTTGCCAAGAGTTCTTCATCAAGAAACTCGACGAAGCTGGAATACACAATCCTGTCGTACTGAAGAATAGCTATGACGATGACGACAACGAATGGATTCAAGTGAAAGCCGGTGCCGACTTCGGTACAATGCTGCTGAACGGCTACCGCGATGGCGTGTGGCTTGACTGCCCTTGCTACGGCAACATCAACGACATAGTGCGGTATGAATTCGGCATTCTCCAAGCTGCAAGACTTCGCACTTCCAAGACGGAATACATTTCATGTCCTAGTTGCGGACGAACACTTTTCGACCTTCAAAAGACAGTGCAGGAAGTTAAAGCGGCAACATCTCACCTGTCTCATCTCAAGATAGGCATCATGGGCTGCATCGTGAACGGACCCGGAGAAATGGCCGACGCCGATTATGGATATGTGGGCGCTGCTGCAGGCAAGATAAGCCTTTACAAGAATAAGGAGTGCGTGGAGAAGAACATTCCGCAGGAGGAAGCGATACCTAAGCTTATCGAACTTATCAAGGCTAATGGCGACTGGATTGAACCATAAAAACAGTTTTTGAGGTCATGGACACTTTACAGAACGATTTTATAAGGATTGAAGTTAATACGCTCGGCGCAGAGCTTTACAGCCTCTTCAACTTGAAAACTGGCGAGGAAATGCTCTGGCAAGGCGATCCAGCCTACTGGAAACGCCGTTCGCCTGTACTTTTTCCCATTGTGGGAAGCGTGTGGGAGAACAAGTTCCTGTATAACGGAAAACAATACAAAATGAGTCAGCACGGATTTGCGCGAGATATGGAATTTTCCTTGACAGAGAAAAGCGACAGCCGCGTTACCTATGAACTCCATTCTTCGGAAGCTACAAAGGAACTCTATCCTGCCGATTTCGTGCTGAAGATTAGCTACGAACTCATAGGCAACTCTGTGAAAGTGACATGGCAGGTAGTGAACAACGGCGAGCAGGACATGCACTTCCAGATAGGGGCTCACCCTGCTTTCAACTATAAAGGATTCAACCCCGATGCGCCAGTGCAAGGATTTTTCAGCCTGCTTCCTGTGGATTTCACCTACCGTCTGTCCACCATCACCGAAAAAGGCTGTATAGACGACACCGTCACCAGCGTGAAATATGACGACCTCTGCATAATCCCCATCACTAAAAGCACTTTCAACAACGATGCTTTAATACTTGAGGATTCACAAGCCACCAATGTCACTCTGCTCGATGCCTGCAAAGTCCCTTATCTGCGCATGACATTCGATGCGCCAGTGCTAGGACTATGGTCGCCTGCCAGGGACAGCTACGCGCCATTCGTGTGCATTGAGCCTTGGTATGGTCGGTGCGACAAAGTGGGATATAAAGGGGAATTTGCTCAGCGCGACTGGGCTCTTCACCTCAGGCCTCATGAATCTTTCAAAACATCTTACTCTATAGAACTCCTATGAAGAAAAATATCATAGCAAGAATAATCCTTTCGGCAATTGCTGTGCTTATGTGCATGGCGACCGATGCTCAAACGAAAAAGGAAGACTGGGCACAATTCTATCGCTATGCCGATAAGAACAAAGCTGTAACCACACAGCCCGAAGCCGTTTTCATGGGAAACTCCATTACCGACTTCTGGGTAAAGAACGACTCGGCATTTTTCCACGACAACAATTTCGTGGGACGAGGCATCTCAGGACAAACCACTAGCGAAATGCTTGTGAGATTCCGTCAAGATGTCATCAGCCTGCACCCCAAAAAGGTAATAATTCTTGCAGGCACCAACGACATTGCCGAAAACAACAAGAAAATTTCACTGGAAAATATATTGGGGAACATCATCTCAATGGCTGAACTCGCTCAGCATCACGGCATAGGTGTTGTACTGTGCAGCGTTCTGCCCTGCGACCGGTATTCATGGCGCCCCGACTTGAAGCCTGCCAAAGAAATCATCTCTCTTAACGCCATGATTAAGGAATATGCAAGCAAGAACGACTTCATTTTTGTGGACTACCATTCACCGCTTGCTACACCCGAGGGCGCTCTGAATCCTGAGTATACCAACGACGGCTGTCACCCCACGCTGCCAGGCTACAAGGTAATGGAAGTTGTTCTCATGCAAGCACTTGCCGGAACGCATTAATGCAACTTTACAGCGACCTTCTACGCACTTAAATTGTTACATTCTATGAAACGGTTAATCTCACTCATAATGATTCTAGCAGCAGGGTTTAACACTATAAACGCACAGGAACACACAATAAAGCTGAAGATTGTCCAGACTAGCGACATTCACGGCAATTTCTTCCCATATGACTTCATCAACCGCAAGGCATGGGGCGGAAGCCTGGCACGCGTTCACGCATTCGCCGAAGAGCAGCGAAAGACCTTTGGAGAAAACCTCATTCTGCTCGACAACGGCGACATTCTGCAAGGACAGCCGTCGGTCTACTACTATAACTTCATCGATACCGTTTCTTCTCATCTGTGTGCCGACATGCTCAATTTCATGCGCTACGATGCCGCCAATATGGGCAATCATGACATTGAAACAGGGCATGCCGTGTATGACCGATGGGTAAAAGAATGCAACTTCCCTGTACTGGGAGCAAATATCATCGACACAAAAACAGGAGCGCCCTATCTGCCTCCCTACAAGATAATCGAGCGCGACGGCATCAAGATTGCCGTTCTGGGACTCATCACCCCTGCAATTCCTGCATGGCTAGCAGAAAACCTGTGGGAAGGGCTGCAGTTTGAAGACATGGAAACTTCGGCACGCAAATGGGTGAAAATCATTCAGGAAAAAGAAAAGCCCGACATTCTCATAGGGCTATTCCACTCGGGCAGAGACGCGTCAAAGAACACCGGCAAGTGGAACGAAAACGCTTCTCTCACAGTAGCCCAGAATGTACCGGGATTCCACATCGTGCTCATGGGGCACGACCACCGTCAGTTCTGCCAGAATGTGCCCAACTGCGAGGGCAACTATGTAATGGCTGTTAATCCAGGCAGCAACGGAAACGCTGTGAGCGACATCGACATCACCATTACGAAAAACGGGAATGAGACTAGCATGAACATCGATGCTCGCCTCACCGACATGAACAAGTATGAACCGAGCAAGGAATTTATGGCACACTTCAAGAAGCAATACGACGATGTAGACAATTTCGTAAAGCAGAAAATCGGCACCATCACAGCTTCTCTCGACACACGCCCTGCCTATTTCGGTTCATCGGCATTCATCGACTTCATTCACACGCTGCAGCTAGCCATTTCGGGAGCCGACATATCTTTTGCCGCCCCGCTATCGTTTGATGCCACTATCGACAAAGGCGACATCTACATGAGCGACATGTTCAACCTCTACAAGTATGAAAACATGCTTTATGTCATGGAACTCACTGGCAAAGAGATTAAGGACTACCTGGAATACTCCTACTCTATATGGACACGGCAGATGACATCGCCCGACGACAGCCTGCTTCTGCTTAAGGACATCACGCCCGAAGAAGACAAGAGCCATGCCATTTTCGCTAATCCAAGCTATAACTTCGATTCAGCAGCTGGTATCATATACACCGTAGATGTAACCAAGCCGCAAGGCGAGAAAATAAGCATATCGTCAATGGACGATGGCACACCGTTCTTAATGGACAAAACCTATAAAGTCGCTATCAATTCCTATCGCGGCAATGGTGGCGGCGAACTGCTCACTCGTGGCGCAGGCATTCCGCAAGACCAATTGCACGCACGCATCGTATTCTCCACCGACAAAGACCTGCGATTCTACCTTATGGAATACATTCGCAAACAAGGTACCCTGTCGCCCAAAGCACTTAACCAATGGCGATTCATTCCTGATGAATGGGTAAAACAAGCAGCAAAACGCGACTACGACCTGCTGTTCAAATGATTTCACCAAAACAAATAAACTATTTTTATCCGCTCATTGAAGGAAATGCGGAAGATATTTGGAATTGTGGAAATAAATGTTTAAATTTGTTGAGGTGCATGCTGCATTATCATTATAGCGTGTGCTGCCATGAGAGTATGTGTTATCAATAACAAAATTAAAACATCATGAAACTGCGGGAGAATACTATAACAAGGATTGGCTTGTGTCTGTTTGTTATGCTGCTATGCAGTAATGCCGTTGTTGGGCAGACGGCGTCAATGAACTATGTGCGCAAGTCACAGATGACAGAGCTATACACATCGAACCCTACAATCGATTTTGAAAACGCCCGCATCACCATTGACTACTATGACGGTCTTGGCCGCCCGATTCAAACGATTCAGCAGGGAGCAAGCGGCGAAACTCTTGACCTTTGTACCATTACCGAATACAACAGCTACGGATTGCCTTACAGACAATGGCTTCCGATTGAAGGAGAACAGTGCAACGGGGATTACATCAATCCCGACGATGCGAAATCCATTGCCCGCACTTTCTATAACGATGCCTACCCATACACAGAGTCCCTGACTGACCGCACTCCCGAGTTGCGTGAAGAGGCTGTGTGGAATCCGGGTGAGGACTGGCGTAACAAAGGAAAATTCATTCTCAAATCAAGGGGCTTCAACACCGATTACTATCCGGAGTTCAATTGTCCCCGATTCGATGTAAGTTCTTCGGGCGAACTGGTTCTTAACGGAAACTACGCGGAAGGCACTTTGAGATACGAATGGTATTCGGGAGAGAACGATGAACAGATAGTGAAGTTTACCGACAAGGACAAGAGGCTTCTGCTTGAACGCCGGTGGACTCAGGAGAAGTCGCTGGAAACCTATTATGTATACAATATCTGCGGACTGCTTACTTATGTCATTCCGCCTAAGGCTGCTGCCATATTCCTTGAAAGCGGCAACGGAGCCTGCGACAGCGGGACCGTCAGCAAGCTGTGCTATCATTACGCCTACGACCAATGCAGAAGAATGATAGAGAAACGGTTGCCGGGAGCGGAGTCGGAATATCTGGTATATGATGCGCTGGGTAATGTGGTACTGCGTCAGGACGGGAACTTGAGAGCGGGCAACAAATGGAGGGTCATGAAACTGGACTCCCGCTACCGCAAGGCAGTGGAAGGCATCGCTACGCTTACGGGAAAAACCAGAGAGTCGCTCCAGAACGAATGGAGCAACAAGCTGGCAATAGAAACCCTGCAGCCTACAGCAGCCTATGCAAACAAACTCTATTATACCGACACATGCGGAATAGCCAACTTCGAGCCACTTGTCTCATACTTCTACGACAATTACAGCTATCTGTCAACAATCCCCAACGCCGTAGCAATGCCTGCCGACAGCAGCTACCCTGCAGGATTGGACAACGGTATGGGCATGCTCACAGGCAAGGCAGTGTGGGAAGACTGGTACCAGATACTCACCACCTATCGCTATGACGACCGCAAGCGCATAGTCCTCGAGTACGAGAACAACCTGGACGGAGTATACAGCATACACACCTTCAGCAAGTATAATTTCGCAGGCGACCTTACGGGCAAGAAGACGGTATATAATAATACCGACCTGGGATTCACCTATACAAGCGAGTATGCCTACAGCTACAATAACTGGGGTGCACTGACCAGAGTGCAGCATAAGATGAACAACGGAGCATGGACAACGCTTCGCACCTACAGCTATGACGAGGTTGCCCGGAAGTCAAGCGAAACGGTTTTTCCCGGAGGAAGTTCGTCCAACAGCAAGCGCACCAACTACGGCTATAATCTGCGTGGGTGGACGACATCGCTGAGTTCGCCCGTATTCCAGCAATCGTTATACTACAACACCACACTGTCGGGAGGAATTCCTCAATTTGATGGAACACTGTCGGCAATGACATTCTCAAGCATCAACAGCAGCGGAACACCAGAAAATTTCTCTGTAACCTACGGCTACGATGATTTCGACCGACTGGCATCGGTAAATTCGATAACTGCTGCCGACACTCAGAAGATATTCAGCGAGAGTTTCAGCTATGACGAGAACGGCAATCCGCTTGTAATCACCCGCGGTAATGCCAATACCAACCCCATTCAGTACATTTCATTGAGCTATGACGGGAACAGGATATCGTCGCTCAACGAGAGCAAGACTTCAGAGGGTCTGTATCCCGACATTCCGAGCATCGCCAAGGGGGACTATGAGAGCGGTTGGAGCTATGATGCCAACGGCAACCGCACAGCCGACCCCTCGAGAGGCATCACCTCCATCACCTACAACCACCTGAACCAGCCGTTGAAAATCACCTTTGGCGACGGCAGCTACATAGAGCATAAGTATAGGAGTGACGGCACATACTACGGTCGCTTCGAGCGAGAGCGTATAATCTCGACGGTAAACGGCAGTACTTCCACCAGCACATCGCTCAGGTCGCTAAGCTTGACTAAGACAGGTGATTTTATTCTGGAAAATACAATCCCCAAACGGTTGTATATCGACGGCGGATATATAGACATTAATTTCAATTTTAACACGACTTCCTACAAATACTATGTCTATGACCATCAGGGAAGCGTGAGGGCGGTGCTGAACTCATCGGGAACGGTAATCCAGTCGACCGACTACTCGGCATACGGAGTGCCGAGCACGAGGTATCAGATGAATGCCGACAACCGCTTCCACCTGGGTTTGGAATGGCAACCGATGAAGGGTTTGTACGGATACTACAACAACGCCCGCTTCCGCGATGCCCTTCTCGGGGGAACTTTCCTCCAGCAAGACCCATTGGCAGAAAAATACTACCCATTCTCGCCGTACCACTATGGCATGAATAATCCACTGAAGTTTATGGATAGAAATGGAGATGAACCAACTCCAACTGAAGCATTAAGAATGTCATCTCATGTATATGGAGATCAATCTGATGACATATTAATAGGTGGTTGGACACTTTCTCAAAATAAAACTTCCATATTAAATAATCAGTATGGACTTAAATCAGCAGTATATGAACGAACATTAGAAGATGGTAGTATCGAATATACATATGCATTTGCAGGTACGCAAGATGTTACTGATATTCTTCATGATGGCTTGCAATTGATTGGAGCATCAGGACAATATAGTCAAGCCATAAAGAACTTGCAAGTATTACAAGCGGATATCGGAACATCGGAATTAACTTTAACTGGGCACTCATTGGGAGGAGGACTAGCGGCATTAGGTTCAATGAAGACAGGTTTAAGAGCCTTAACATTCAATGCTGCAGGTGTAAGTCAAGCAACAAAATTATTTAATGGGGTTAATATGATTAAACCTGTCGAGAGTAATATTGATGCATACATATTAGCATCAGATCCATTAAATTTAATACAAAATATTCCTTTAAATTTATTACCAGATGTAAATGGAAATATTAATATAATAAAACCTGAGGATTGGAATTCATTAAAAAATGGGCATACTATACAAAATTTAATTAATAGTTTAAAATGATGAAACTCTGGAAAGAAATATTAATTCAATATGCATTGATAATAGTTATCTATAATATAATTGTAAATACTATTTATGATGGTGGAGATGAATACTTTTATTTAGCTTTTCCAATGCTAGTTTACATGATATTAATGCCTGGAATAAATGATTTAATTAATAAATCAACTAAGACATTATTAAAAAAAACTATTCTAAAAACTATTCTTCCTTTAATTTTTGGGATATATTTTATAATAGATTCTGATATGTTTTTTCGTTTCGTGTCGCTAATTTACTTCGTTCCATGCACAATATCTCTAGTAATTAATATGTATGTCATAAAGAAAAGAAATAAATAAGTAATAATAACAAGTGTAAAGAACAAAACCATGATAAATCTAAGGGCATATATAATCCTGTTATTGGCACTATGCAATATAAGTATTAGGGCAGAGGAACAATATGGCGATTACGCTACGAGAAAGTATTCGGTGATACCACCATCACCCGAAGTGGCTTCATTGATGAAATACATTGATGTGCCTGTTTCGCATTTTACCTACAAGCGCATTGAACGAAGTGGTTTATATCGTCAATGTCGTGATAGGCAATCAGCAATTCTCGCAACGCATCGTAAAAATATAATTTCTATAGCCGTTTTAGGGGGATAATTTTCAAAGAAATTAAAAAAATCGCAGCTTTTGTTTTTTTATTCAGCGTTAATCTATTACTTTTGCATGATAAATTAATTTTCATCGAAAAATAAAGATAAATAATAATATGGCTAAAAAAGTAAACGAAACTCGCACCTCTATTGAGGAACTTAACGAATCACTTTCGGGCATCGAGAAGAAAGTGGAAGACAACAAGAAAATGATAGTATGGGTTGTAGCTGCAATTATCGCTATCGCTGCAATAATCCTAGGCTATATCTACCTTATCCAGAATCCAAACCTTGAAAAAGCTAAAGAAGAAATCGCTAAGGCTGATGTGGACTACACTCTAGGTCAAGATTCTATCGCGCTTAATGAATATATGGCCGTTGCCGACAACTACAGCAACGATGCTGCTAACCGCGCTGGACTGAACGCTGCTATCATTCTTTTCCAACAAGGTAAATATGAAGAAGCTGCTAAGTATGTCAACGAATTTGACGCTGCAGGTACTCTTGTAGGACCAGCTGCTAAGTCTCTTCTTGGCGACTGCTATGTGAACTTGCAAAAGTATGACGAAGCTGTGAAGGCGTTTAACGAAGCTATCTCGCTTTCTAACGAAAACGAACTTTACACTCCTCTTTTCATCTTGAAGAAAGCTACAGTGCTTCGCGAACAACAAAAGTACGCTGAAGAAGCTGAATTGCTTCAATCTATCAAGGACAAGTATCCTAACTTCATCATGGGTTACCAAGTAGATGTAGACAAGATGATTGAACGCGCTAAGGCTCAAGCTGGCAAGTAATAGCCGGAAGCATTAATCGTTTAAATGAACTATATGTCTTTACGAGGTTGCATCACACACGATGCAATCTCGTTTTATTTTATGGCCCGGTAAAATGTGCAAAAACGCTCTGTGCCGTGCAATCTTTTCATTTCTTTGTTGTATATTTGCGTATTATTAATTCAATCTCATTCAGGCTCATGAAACAATATCTTGACTTGCTGCATCGCGTGATGGAAGAAGGCACTTTGAAAAGCGACCGCACCGGAACAGGCACTAAAAGCGTGTTCGGACATCAGATGCGCTTCAACCTTGCCGATGGGTTCCCTTGTCTTACCACAAAGAAACTGCATCTCAAATCCATTATATACGAACTGCTATGGTTCTTGAAAGGCGATACCAATGTGCATTACCTGCAGGAACACGGCGTGAGAATATGGAACGAATGGGCCGACGAGAACGGCGAACTGGGTCCTGTATACGGTCATCAATGGCGTTCATGGCCCGACGGTAACGGCGGTGTGATTGACCAGATCTCTCAGGTGGTGGACATGATAAAGAACAGCCCCGATTCCCGTCGCCTGCTAGTGAGCGCGTGGAATGTGGCAGATGTGCCGTCAATGGCTCTGCCTCCTTGCCACACAATGTTCCAGTTCTATGTGGCCGACGGCAAACTGAGCCTGCAGCTATATCAGCGCAGCGCCGACATCTTCCTTGGCGTGCCGTTCAACATTGCATCTTATGCACTATTGCTCATGATGATGGCGCAAGTGACAGGACTTGAACCAGGAGAATTTGTACACACCATGGGAGATGCCCACATCTATACCAACCACTTCGAGCAGGTGAAAGAACAGATGAGCCGCGAACCTCGCCCTCTGCCCAGAATGGTGATAAATCCTAATGTGAAAAGCATCTTCGACTTCCAGTTTGAAGACTTCTCGCTAGAAGATTACGACCCGCACCCTCACATCAAGGGAGTGGTGGCAGTATAATGACACAATTCCAATTAAGACAATCAGCATGAGTCTAGCAGCAATCGTAGTAGTAGCCGAAAATGGCGCAATAGGAAAGAATGGCGACTTGCTTTGCCATCTGCCAGCCGACTTGAAGCATTTCAAGAACATCACCATGGGCCACACCATCATCATGGGACGCCGCACATGGGATTCTTTGCCCAAAGGAGCATTGCCTGGCCGAAAGAATGTGGTAATAACACGCAATCAGCATTTCACAGCACCGGGAGCCGAAGTGTACCACTCGCTTGAAGAAGCACTGGAAGCAACTGCCAACGACGGCGACCGCTATATCTTAGGCGGTGGAATGCTCTACAACGAGGCCTTCAGCCTCACCGACACGCTCCACCTCACCCTGCTGCATGCTTCATTCCCCGATGCCGACACATTCTTCCCTGAATATGACAACAGCCAATGGGAAGAGATTTCGCGCGAAGACCATGAGGCCGACGAACGAAATCCCTATGACTACAGCTTCGTGGAGCTAAGACGGCGTTGAACCGCTAGCCTCAGCTTTATCCTTTACCCGCACACTGCGTTTGGACCTTGTCCGCGTGAGGTGCGGTTTTGTTTTGATGAGATTGCTCACATACACCGTGAAAAGCGGAAGCATAGTCATGCCCAGGAAGCCCAGGAACACATATATCACCTTGCCCACAGCCGTAGCGGGCACAATGGGAGAACCCAGCGTGGTAACATTCATGAAAGCGCACCACACCACTAGCGGGAAACTCGTCACATTATCATTCACGCCATACTCCACCTTATAGAAGATAAGGCTAGCGAAGTAGATTCCTGCAAGCAGAACCACAAGATAAGCCGTGAACAGGCTGTTAAGCTGATTCTTGGACAGATAGCCCACCACCATAGCCAGAGCGAACGCACTGCGCACAAGCGGAATAAACCTCACATAGGTATAAGCCTCCTCACTGAGCACCACACCAGTGGCATGGATAATGTTCAGATAAGGAATCGACACCAGTATGAAGAACAAGTTGCGAAGCAAGAACCGCCATTTATGCTCGGAAATCCACCAGTCAACAAACAGCGACACAAGGAACACCACGCACACGAAAAACTGAAAGCGCAGATAGCGATCGGTATTAACCAGCGCAATACCATTGAGAATATCATAAGACACATAGATAATAAGAAGCACCGACACGAGAATCACAGCGCCGTGCATCAGCCGGGAAGCACCCATTAGCCATTGAGGTCGATTATTTTTCATACCACTCAGTTATTTTTCTTACAAACTAATAACACCCAGCCCGTCTAAATGGTTTTCGGTCCGCCGCCACTCTTTCACCGCCACACATGATATTTCCAGTCAAAGCCTTTGCCCCACTACTCGCAAACGCATGCACATACAAAAAGAAAGGACGCCGTCCACATACTTCACAGTATCACTACGCGCGTCCCACATCATCGAGAGATATTGAAACTTAACAGAAATGCCTTAATTATTAACAAACAATTTTTACTAATAAAACAACTCTTTATCCGAAAGGTTCATTCCTTGCATCATTTTTTTCAAGTTCCAGAGCACCCGCCCCGCATGAATCCTTTCTTGATATCTAAACAACAATACTCGCCAAAAGTTCGCCTACCCCATGCGTGAAAACGGCAAAAAACACCCACTCAGCACCCCTCACAGCTAACAGAAACACTTCAAAACCCCTCAAAATTAAAATATTTCAAACTTTTTTGCACAAACGCTTGCACAATTCAACAAAAAGACCTAACTTTGCACTCGCAAAACAACGATGGTGCCATAGCTCAGTTTGTAGAGCAAAGGACTGAAAATCATTGTGTCCCCGGTTCGATTCCTGGTGGCACCACGAAAAAGCAAAGCAGTTACCCCAAAGTAACTGCTTTTTTTATTCCCCCACCCCAAAAAAAACACACATAAAACACAGCCTAGAAGACTTAAACAACCTGACGGCATTCTCCCCTCCAAAGTCAAGCAAATAGAAAGCTCTTACATTGCAAATACATTCACTTTATTACTGGCGAAAGACCAATTGCGCATATTATCACTAAATTTTGATAATTTAAGCTGCACCTCACAATAAAAAATAAATGAATTTATTTTGTCCTTGCCTCGGTTTGCATTAAATTTGCGGTATACGCCAATAAAATGTGTAAATAATGAGAAATTTAAATAAACTAAAAGAAGTATTGGCTGAACAAAAGAGATGAGGCAAATGGTTTGCACCAGAGAACTAATCGTTATTACGAAACAATAATTATGGACGGTCAATTTATAACAAACAAGGAACTGATATTATCTGACATTATCAATTCCATTTTACCTAAATGTGATAATGCATATTTTTTAGTTGGATACTTCTATTTCTCTGGATTTGCAGAATTGTGCGATAAGCTAAAAGATGTAAATCTAAAAGTCCTTGTTGGGCTTGAAGTTGAACGTAATATAGTCAACAGCATTAAAGAGGTTGAGAATTTTGCTACGACGAATAAAACCCGTGGCCAATTACGTGAAGATTTCTATAAAAGTCTTGTTGAAATATTTAATAATACTGATTTCTTTGATTCAGAAGAGCAAATAGAGAAGTTCAAGTTGTTCTTGGAAAAATTAGAAAATGGCACATTAGAAGTTCGTAAAACGCTTGATTCGAACCATGCTAAACTATATCTATTCCAAAACAAAGAAGAGGAAAATATCTGTGGGACATTCCCTGGTACGATGATAACCGGCTCGAGCAACCTTTCTGTAACAGGACTTAAGAATCGCCTAGAATTAAATGTAATTCTTCGTGATAAGCCAAGTTACATTGAGGGCAAAGCCGTATTTGATGAATTGTGGGAAACATCTGTCGCTGTTGTAGATACTGAGCATATAACAGAATTTAAGGAGAAAGTCATCAAGCATATATGGTTTGAAAAACTATACTCTCCATTCACCATGTTTGTTCGTGTTCTGCATGAGTATTTTAATATACCAACAGACGAGAATATTTTAACACCAAGTGATATTACGGATGGTACATATTCCAACCTTAAATATCAAACAGATGCAGTACAATTAGCTCTTAATTCCATAAAAAACCATGAAGGAGTGATAATCTCTGATGTTGTGGGATTGGGTAAGAGTATTATTGCTTCTACAGTAGCTCGCAACCTGCATCTACGCACCATTATAATTTGTCCGCCGCACTTGAAAACGCAATGGGATGAGTATAAGGATGAATTTGGCTTTACAGCATCGGTATTTAGTACTGGTAAGATTGATGCAGCATTGGAGCATTACAGGCAAATAATGCGTACAGGTGAAAAGTTTCTTATCATTGTAGACGAGGCTCATAAATTCAAAAACGAGTTTATACAGGATTATAGCACCCTGCATGACTTATGTATGGGTAATAAGGTTATGTTGCTTACTGCTACTCCATTTAATAACCGCCCTGAGGATATTTACTCAATGTTGAAACTCTTCCAGATTCCAAGTAAATCTACATTAAAGACCGTAGAAAATTTAGGCGCAGCATTTAAGGAGTTGATATCGCGTTATAAGGATTTGGCAGAAGGACAACGCAAGAACACACTGACCAAAACTGAAATAAAAGAGGAAGCAGATGCTATTGCTAAAAGCATTCGTTCTATCATTTCGCCTTTAGTAGTGCGTCGTTCACGTCTTGACTTGGAAGAAATCCCAGAATATAAAGAAGATTTAAAACGCCAGAAAATAAATCCGGTTATTCCTGAGTCTCCGGTACAGTTGGGTTATTATTTGGGTGATATTAGAGATCTTTATCTTCGTACACTTAATCTAATCTCGCCTACTGATGAGGAGAAAGATAAAAACCCTGGCACTCACTATTACGAAGGAGCTCGATACAAACCCACAAGATATATTGTAGATGATGAGAAGTTGAAAAAAGAACTCGACAAGGAGCTTGAAGAAAAAATGGGTACAGATTTGGGTATGTTGATTGGACGACAGGTCAACGTATCTCTCTTTATGCGTCGAATGCTGGTACGTCGCTATGAAAGTTCTGTTGCTGCGTTCCGTGATTCTCTCAACTCTATGATTGATTCTTCGGAGCATATTCTCAAATGGATTGAGAAACGAGATAAAGTTCCTGTATATAAAAAGGGCACATTGCCTGATGTAGAGGAGTTTTATGAAACAACAGATGATGATCTTAGCGAGGAAATTGCTGAAGCTTTTGAAAAATATCAAGAACGAGGATTCTTTGAAATTGATATGAAATATATCAAGCGAGACGAATTCTTGTCAGCCATCCGAGCTGATTTACAATTGCTCAAAGATATACGTAGTGAATGGTTTGTAACAAAAGAAGAAAACATTAGAGGCAAGTCTGTTATAACTTACGGAATGAAGTTTGACTACAAACTTGCTGCATTCCGTAAATTATTAAAAGAACAGCGCACAAAAGATCCGTCTCGTAAGATAATCGTTTTCACTGAGTTTGCCGATACTGCAAATTATCTCGGAGAGGCATTGACTGATGATGGTTTAGGGATATTCAAATATACCTCCAAAGAAGCATCTACAGCAAACAAATCAACCATACGTGCCAATTTTGACGCAGGCTTAAAACCTCAATACCAAAAAGACGATTATCAGATATTGATTGCGACTGATGCCATTTCCGAAGGATATAATTTACATCGTGCAGGAACAATATTCAATTATGATATACCATATAACCCAACGAGGGTTATTCAGCGCATCGGACGTATAAATCGTATCAACAAGAAGATGTTCGAAAAACTATATATCTACAACTATTTCCCTACTGATATAGGAGAGGCAGAAACACGTACCAAGCAAATTTCAACACTTAAGATGGCTATGATTCATGCCATTATGGGTGAAGATACAAAAGCTCTTACTGATGAGGAACAATTAAATGCATTCTTCAAGGAACGCTATCAGGCAGAACTCGCTAAGAGTGAAGAACGTTCATGGGATACAAAATACCGTAACCTTTTGAATCAGTTAAAAGGTTCTGATATACATTCACAGGCTCTTCAGATTCCACATCGTGCAAGAACCGGTAGAGAAGTAGAAAAACCATGCAAAGGTGTGTTGTTGTTTGGTAAAAAGGGAAATGACTTTGTATTTAAAATAGGAGACAATACCGAAGATGCACCTATGATGCTTACATCAGAACAAGCGTTGAACTTGTTCGAGGCTGTAGAAACCGAAGAAGCTGTTGCTGTAGATAAGCAGTTCGATAAACTATACCAACATGTAAAGACGCATCTCTACCGCAGTATTGCTAAGGATGAGAATGAAAAATCCCGTCTTGAAGCTGTTGATAAACTAAAGTTATGGGGTAAGACTAAAGTTTTACCTAAGGATTACCTTACAGACCTACTTTTGATAATACAGAACGATGGCTTAACAGGAGAGGAGGTTCGCTTTATAAATAAGCAGACAAGCAAAACTGCCAACAAGGTGCTGGAAAAGATTACACAAGATTATCTTAACCGTATTGTAGAGAAAATGAATAAGGTAGAAGAGGGAGATGAGACACTAATCCTTGCAGAACAAATTAAATAATTAGGAATATGGAATTTAATAAAAGATATAGCCGTTCAGAGTTTATTAACTTCTTGCAACATAAGTTCTTGCCTGAAGATTTTGTGGCAGAAACTACAGTCATAGATATAGAAAGACAAACAAAGTATATTTGCAGTGTAACTAAGCTAGGTTCAAGCGAATCATTGGATTTAGTTGTTTATGAGATTCGTCATACTTCTACTCATGATGCTCGCGTTGGGTTATCGAAAGAGGCATTCCGCTTCCTTGCCGATGAGTGGGAGAGCAAAGCTTTGGTATTATTCGTTCCTGAAGGTAATGATACTAACTACAGATTTTCACTGATAACCATTGACTTGAACGAAACGGAAGAGGGCAAACTACAAAGGGTATATTCTAATCCTCGCCGTTATTCCTATTATCTGGGAGAAGGAATTGCTTATTATACTCCGAATAAGTATCTAAATGAACTTGGTCGAGTATCTGACACTCAAGATTTGCACAATCGTTTCTCTGTGGAGGTACTTACGAAGGCATTTTATCAGGAACTTTCAGACTGGCATGCTTGGGCTATTAAAGAAATACGCTTTCCCAATGATATAAACAATGATAATGACGATGCAAAGTTTAATCATGAGGGTGCAATTAGATTGATTACCCGTCTTATCTTTGTTTGGTTTTTGAAACAACGTCACCTGATACCAGAAGAGTTCTTTGATGAAAAATTCATCTCGGATAATCTTATAGATGGATTTAATCCTCACGCGATGGCTGATTTATTCGGCAAATCAAAGGAAAGTAAATACTATAAAGCTATTCTGCAAAATCTTTTCTTTGCAATGCTTAATAGCCCTATAACCCCAGAAGGTAAAGATACACTAACTGAGCGTCATTTTAGGAGGGAGCGAGGAGACTTCGACAACAATAAATTGATGCGCTACGAGAGTATGTTTAAGAATCCCCAATTGTTTGTTGATATCGCTAATCGTACGGTCCCATTTCTTAATGGTGGTTTGTTTGATTGTTTGGATGAGAAAGACAATGGCATGTATTATGATGGTTTCTCTGATAGGGAAATTGTACAGAAGCACCTCATTATTCCTGATTATCTATTCTTTGGAGAGGAGGTCGGTCGAAATATTGACTTATCAGAATATTATGGCGATGCAAACAAGAAGAAAGTCAGTGCAAGAGGTATTATAGACATCCTTAAACGCTACAACTTCACCGTTGAGGAAAATACCCCTTTCGACCAAGAAGTATCGCTTGATCCAGAGTTGTTAGGTAAGGTCTTTGAAAATCTCTTGGCTTCGTACAATCCTGAAACACAAACTACAGCTCGCAAGCAGACTGGCTCATTCTACACGCCTCGCGAGATTGTTCAATACATGATTGACGAAAGCCTGCTCGCTCATCTTAAACGTACGGTTGGAGAAGAATTAGAAGAAGAATATCGAAAACTATTGTCTTACGCTGACGATGAAGTAAATCTGACTGACGAGCAGATATTAAAAATAATGCAGTCATTGTATGATTGCAAGATACTTGACCCTGCATGTGGTTCAGGTGCTTTCCCTATGGGCATCCTTCAACAGATGGTGCATATTCTGAATCGCATTGACCCTGATAATGAACAATGGAAAGAGATGATGCTCAACAATGCAGTTAGTGAAACATCAGAAGCTTACCGATCAGCAACAGATGATGAACGCAAAGAAATGGTTGCAGATATTGAACGAAGTTTCGATGAGAGTGTCAATCGACCAGACTATGCCCGCAAATTATATTTGATTGAGAATTGTATTTATGGTGTGGATATTCAGCCTATTGCTATTCAGATCAGCAAATTACGTTTCTTCATTTCGCTTGTTATAGACCAAAAGACAAATAACAAGCCAGAGGATAACTTTGGTATTTGCCCATTACCTAACCTTGAAGCAAAATTTGTCGCAGCCAATACTCTGCTGAGCCTTAATAAGTCAGAGGTCTCTTTATTTGATACTGAGACAATTAAGGCAAAAGAACGAGAACTTAAAGTTGCGAAACATAAGATATTTAGTGCAAAAACCGTAAGGACAAAGCGTAAATATCGTGACCGCGTATGCGAGCTGAGACAAGAGATTGCAACTCTGTTAGAGGAGTTGGGAGCTGTTGGCAATGCGGAAGCTCGTCAGTTGGCACAATGGGATATGTTTGACCAAAATGCAACTTCGCCATTCTTTGATAGCGAGTGGATGTTTGGTGTGAGCAATGGTTTTGATATAGTAATCGGTAATCCTCCTTATGTATCCACTAAAGGAGTTTCAAACGATATGAAAAAGGTGTTTGAAAAGGAATATGGTTTCTCTGATGATCTATATAACTTATTTACCTTTAGAGGATTGTCTCTATGTTCTGAGGGTGGTTCTCTAACTCTTATTACCCCAAAAACATTCTGGACGACGCAAACAAAGCGTAACATGAGAGATTTAATGCTCTCAAATAGGTTGTGCTATGTATTTGACACTGCGAATCCATTTGAGGCAGTAATGGTGGACACTTGTATCTGGCAAGTTGTCAAAACTCCATATGATGTAGGACGAGAGAATTATGTAAAATTCTTGGATGGAAGCAAAAATCTTAGTACTCCAATTATATTCGATCCTATTGAGCAATCCACCTATATTAATACGCAGAATTCTGTAATCTTTAAACCTACCGAGCTGAATATGCGAATTTGGCATCTATACGGCAAAAAAGTTAAAGACCTATACGATTTATGGTGGGATAAGATTAAAACTTCGAGAGATATCGAGAAACACAAGGTAGAACTTGAAGAGTACAGAAGGAGCCTAAAGCCTGGCGATATTGCTCTTTTAGGCTGTTTAACCGAGGGAGGTCAAGGTTTGGCAACAGCTAATAATGGAAAATATGTTGCAGTTCGTAGTTCCACAAAATGGGCAAATAACATTAGGCTTTCTCGCCCAAAAAAGTTGGCAGAAGCTATTGCAAAATACAAAATTAATCTACCCCAGATGTCTGGCTATGCATCAACGCAAGACTTCTTGTTAAACCTTGCCGAGCATGAAATAGCATCTTTGTTTGATGCTTTGAAAGAGCGATATGGTAGGGATATTTTTGGACAGGGATATATATATAAAATTGTTGGTGATGATGAAATTGCAAATGTTTCCGATTTGTCAGAGGATGAAAAAGAAAACGGTATTGATGTAAGTCGCAAATACTATGTTCCATATGATAAGGGTGATAAAGATGGAAACAGATGGTATTTAGAAACCCCATTTGCCATAGCATGGTCAAAAGAAAATGTCCATTTTTTGAAGACAAATTCTGGTAAAAAAGGCGAGGGTATGCCAGTTGTTCGCAATCCACAATTCTATTTTAGGGAGGGATTGTGTTGGAGTGATATTAATACCACATTCCTAAAATGTAGAAAAAAACAACGCAGCATAAATGATGTAAAAAGTATGAGTATATATGGTACAACAGATAGAGTCCCAGAGGATTTTATAATAACACTGATCAACTCAACTCTGATTAGCTATTATGTTGATACATTCGTAAATAACACCCAGACTTTTCAGATTAATGATGCTAGGCAATTGCCTATAGTTATACCGAGTGCAGCTGAAATAAGAAAAGCGGCAGATATTGTCGCTTTTGCAATAGAATGCAAAAAAAGTCACAATAATAACCCAATGAAAGAACTTCAAAAAGAAGTAGATACATTTGTACAATCGCTATATCGAATATAAGGAGGGATTTTGTTGGA